>JABDRH010000517.1 GCA_013041835.1 Desulfatitalea sp.
ATGTAGGTCCGGCCCAGATGCAGATAGACGGCGCCCGGATGGGTTTCGCGGTAGAGGCGGTGTTCATCCATCTCCCCGATGGCCGTCTCATCAACCGCATCCACCAGGCGAAACCGTTCACCCATGCCGCGCAGGCTGACCCGGCGGTGGGGCCTGCGCTGCCGGCCGGCGATCTTGGCGCCGTCGGCGCTGCGCATCAACTGGCCTTCGCCTTCCAGCCGGGCAACGGCCTGCAGCACCAAGGGGTGCTGCAGCCAAGATTCTTCGGGGGACAGGACCGACTCGGCTGCCGCACATGCCAGGTGGGCTTCGAGGGCCACGCGATTGTAGGGGTTGAACACGGCGGTTTCAGGCCTGCCCTCCCAGAACATCCGGGGATGGGCGATGTAGAATTGATCCAGGGCGTTGTCACCGGCAATCATGACCAAAGCCGCGGCTTGTCCCTTGCGCCCTACCCTGCCGCTGCGCTGCCAGGTGGCAATCATGGACCCCGGGTAGCCGACCAGGATACACAGGTCCAGGTCGCCGATATCGATGCCCAGTTCCAAAGCACTGGTGCTGATCACGGCCAGCAGGTGCCCGTCGCGCATGCGCTGTTCGATATGGCGGCGATCTTCGGGCGTTAAGCCGGCGCGATAGACGCTGATGACATCGGCCCATTGTCCGGCCTGCCGGCGGGACCACAGGGCGATCAGTTCCGCCATCTTGCGGGACTGTGTGTACATGATGGTCCGCAGGCCCCTGGCCAGGGCCGCTTTAAGCAAAAGGATGGCGGTTTGACTGGGTCCGTCCGACGGATTGATGAGTACCATATGCCGAGCGCCACGGGGCGCGCCACTGCGTTCAATGGTATGAACCGGCAAGTCGGTGAGCCGAGACGCCAGCACACCCGGATTGGCCACCGTGGCCGAGGTAAAAATAAAAACCGGCGCCGATCCGTATAATCGGGCGATACGCCGCAGCCGTCGCAGGACCTGCGCCATGTGGGCGCCGAGCATGCCGCGAAAGGTATGAACCTCATCGATCACGACGAATTCAAGCCGGCTGAAAAAGCGGCGCCACGTGTCGTGATACGGCAAAAGGGCCAGGTGCAGCATCTCCGGATTGGTGATCAGCACATGGGGTGGCTGCTGCCGGATTTTTTTCCGGCGGTAGGCCGTGGTATCGCCATCATAGATGGCGGCCTCCGGCGCCTGTGCTGATTGGCCGGTCCGGGCAAAGCGTTGGAAGGCGGCCAGTTGGTCCTGGGCCAGGGCCTTGAGGGGAAACAGGTAGAGTGCCCGGGCGCTCGGGTCCTGATCAACGGCCTGGACCACCGGAATGTTATAGATCATGCTTTTCCCGCTGGCGGTGGGTGTGGCGACCACGGTATGGCGACCCTGACAGATGGCCTCAACGGCCTGGTTTTGATGGCTGTAAAGCTGTTGGATGCCCAATTGCGCCAGGCGGGTCCGGGTTGGCAGCGTGATGGCCTCGCTCATGGGACACCATTGCGCCGGGTGGGCAGGCACAGAGTGATGGGCCGCCACCTGGCCGGCCAGCCGCGCAGCATGGCGCATGGCCTGCACATATTCGCCGACATCACCTGTTTTTCTGTTATTTCCGTCGCTTTTCGGCATTTATGCCAACAATGGGAGCGTCAATGGGTGTCTCATTTATTTCCTTGAAATCCTGAAAGTATTTGATATAAACTGCTCTCAATGCAACATGGGCATGGTCGACAGTGCCCTGCTCTGGAGGAAAAAGCAAGTCTTGGACGACCCCCACTTATCCGGCTGGATTCAAGCGCCCCGGACATGTGTTCTACGATACTCACCGCGGTTCTTCGGCCTGCCGTTCTGTTCATACCGCCAGCGCCCATGGTTTGTCTGGGCTCATTTTCAGGGAATCAATCAAATATGCTGAACCAATTGGCGCCGCTAATTATTCTGCTTTTATTATCAGGCTTTTTCTCTTCCGCCGAAACGGCTTTGTTTTCTATCAGCCGCAGCAAAGCCCGCTTTCTGGCCAAGCAGAAGGGCACCGCCAATAGACTGATTCAGCAGATGAAACGTAATCCGCACCGGTTGTTGTCTACGATTCTGATCGGCAACAACTCGGTCAACGTCGCCGCCTCGGCCCTGGCCACCAAGGTGGCGCTGCAACTTTTCCCCGGGTACGCCGTGGGGGTGGCCACCGGCGCCATGACCTTCCTCATCCTGGTGTTCGGTGAAGTGTTCCCCAAGTCAGTGGCCACCCGAAACAACGTGCTCATTGCGCGCGCCGTGATCATTCCCATCTACTGGTTTTCCATTTTGTGCCGTCCCATTGTTTTTCTCATGGATTTCATCCCAAAGCTCACCGGCCGCATCAAAAAAACGCCGACGGTGACCGAAGAGGAGCTGATTACCTTTGTGGAAGTGGTCCGCGAAGAGGGTGAGATTAAAGAGGAAGAGCAGAAACTGATCCACCGCATTTTCGAATTCGACGATACCAATGCTTCGGAAATCATGACCCCGCGCGCGGACATGTTCGTGATTGAAGCCGACACCCTTATGGATCTGAAAGCCATCGTGGAATCCGGTTTCACACGAATTCCGGTGATCGGCGAAAGCATCGATAACGTGGTGGGCATTCTCAATGTCAAGGATCTGTTGGCCCACATGGCCAAAAGCGATGAACAGCCGTCGCTGCGCCAGCTGATGCGCACACCCTACTTTGTGCCGGAGCACAAGAAACTTGATTCGCTGCTGCGCCAATTCAAGAAGCGCAAAAACCACATGGCCATCGTGGTGGATGAACATGGCGGCGTTTCCGGCTTGATTACACTGGAGGATGCCCTCGAAGAGCTGGTGGGTGAGATTCGGGACGAAACCGACAAGGAAGAACGCCTGATCATCAAGCGAAAAAATCAAGAGTGGATCGTGATGGGCAAAACAGACATTGAAGAGGTGAATGAA
The DNA here is from genome assembly GCA_013041835.1 of Desulfatitalea sp. GTDB lineage: Bacteria > Desulfobacterota > Desulfobacteria > Desulfobacterales > Desulfosarcinaceae > Desulfatitalea. The sequence continues at coordinate 2,940 of JABDRH010000517.1, forward strand.
GTGATCGGCATGAACATCCCGGATTCAGCCGAATATGATACCTTTTCAGGCTACGTCC
>JABDRH010000209.1 GCA_013041835.1 Desulfatitalea sp.
ATATTGATCCAAAGCTCCGCCGTGTCGACATTAATCAACCTGTCGGAGGTCGAGGCACGCCCGATATGCCCGCCGACATTGCGTATGCCGGGGATGGTGCGCAGATTTTTGCTGGCTTCAGCGGTCAGCTTTGACATCTTGGGCAAAGAGGTGCCGGGGGCGGCATTCAGGTTGACAAGCACATCGTGATCGTTGAGCTGGGGGATCAGATCTGGGTCACCGAAAAAGGGAAGTGCAATGCCCCCTGCCAGGGCAATGGCTACCGCGACCGCCGACACTCGGCCGGGCGCGTGAACCATAGATTTCATCAGGCCAAGATAAGCGCCCCTTAACCCGTCGATCAGAGGAGACTCGCAATGCGAGTATTGCGTCGAGGAGAATAAAGCAAAGGACAAGGCCGGTGTGAGGATCAGTGTTGCCAGCATCGAAACGATTGCCGCAACGGCATAACTTTGGGCCAGGGATTGGAGAAAAGCGCCGCCGACCTCTCCAAGTGCGTAAAATGGCACGACAGAGACAATCAGGATAGCGATCGTTGTAAGCAGCGGACTGCTCATTTCCACGGCCGCATCAAGTATCGTACGGGCTAAAGAACGCCTGTTCCCCCGGCCAGGATTATCATGGAGCCGCTTTGTGACATTGTCCACATAGATGATGCCGTCGTCGGTCATAAGGACCAGCGCCATTATCAGGCCGGCGACGACCATCATGTTCAATTGCGTACCCAATGCGGAAAGCACCAGCCATCCTGCAGTCAAAGACAAGGCGATCGTACAGATACTGATCAGGGCCTTGCGCCAGTTCGGCAGGTACATGACCAGCAGGAAAACAATCAATAGGGCAAATCCGATTCCAAAACCCCGGGAGAGATTCATGCGACCAGCTTCGACAAAGGATGCGGCTCTGTAGATGGACGTGTCGATCTCAATGTCCGGTAACCCCGGGCGTAGAAAATCCAGCGCCTTATCGACTCTGTTGGTGACATCCGTGATGCTGGTGTTGGGAAATCGTTCCACCACAAGCATCACTCCCGGCCTGTCATTAACCACCGCGTCGCCGATGAGCAGTTGATAGTCTTCTTTCACCTGGGCCACTTGGCCGAGCGTCAGAGATTGGTCCTCAAAGCCTTCAACCGTAATCTTGGCCAGTTCCTCGGCCGTCTTGATGGGCTGTATGTGTTGAATTTCAATGCGCTGACTGGCCGTATCGATAAAGCCGCCCGTCCCCGGCGTAGACGCCTCGACAAAGGTTAGTGGAGAGGACCACATGGCATTGCCCGCCGTGTGTATGATGTCGTAAAGTTGGACCTGTTTCCGGTTCAGGTTTTCCGGATCCACCAGGATCTGAAGCTGCCTGTCCCTAAAGCCCCAGATGGAAACATTGGCAACCCCTGGAACGCTGAGCAGGCGTTGTCTGATTTTCCAGCGCGCCAGCACTGAAAGATCAATCAGTGAGACTTTCTCGGAGAATACACCGATCATCATCAACCGGCTCGTGGTCGCCACCGGTTGAATCACAAAAGGCGCCTTGGACACCTGGGGCAGTGCGGGAACCATTGTGAGCCGCTCTTGAACGACCTGTCTTGCCCGGACAGGGTCGGTCCCCGGTTCGAAGATCATCTCTATGGATGAAAGGCCGGGAAGTGATTTGGAGCGGATTTTATGCAACCAGGGCATGCCATTGAAGAATTCCTGCTCCATTGGATTGGTAATCAGGTTCTCCACCTCTTCAGGAGAAAGCCCGAGGGCTTCTGTCTGTACTTGCACACGAACAGGCCCGAAATCGGGGAAAGCCTCAATGGGCGTATGGCGGAGTTGAAAAATGCCGATCATCACAAGAAAGGCCGCGATGAGGATTACCGGCAACCGAAGTGAAATGCTTTTACTAATGATGTTTTTTAGCATATATTTTTCTCCTTTTAGATTTGGTTTTGGGATTGCCCGGAAAAGCAAAATATCTGTTTTCTCTTTTGTTCCGGCCAAAAGAGAAGAATATTTGTAAAAGAACGCAACAGCGTCTCATTTCTAATCAACGGGAAGGATTGGCCAACGGGAAGTCTGGATTATGCCTTATTAGGTTTCATAGTCTTTTAGTATAGTCTGTGATCTGGATCACAGTTTTGACTTTTTTATCCGAAGGGCTCGCGCATCAATCGGCTTTGCATTTAGGCAAGCGGATTTGGGACAATTTGGTTTGGTCTGAGGGCTCAAAAACTGAATCGAGAGCGAGCTATTTTTTTTGCATTCCCAACGACCGTGCGATAAACTCGCCGGTCATGCAGGGGCAATTGCGCCAGGTTTTGCCCTATGGGGGGGTTCCAGGGGTTGCCCCCGATGTTGCATCAAAGATGAAATGCTTTTTGAACGAGTCCTTGAGGGAGGGTCATTCATGCGAATCATTGATTCAACCATCATCACCCAACTGAAATTCGTGACCCTTTTTGCCGTATCCTACCTGGATCGCAAGGGTCACACCAAGCGCTGGCATATGGTCAGCCGGGGCAGTCAGCCCAAATGCATCACCGGTGACCAACGGCGGCCTGACGCCGTCATCATTGTTCCCTATCATCGCAAGGCGCAAAAACTGGTCGTTATCCGGGAGTATCGCATCCCTGTGGGCGATTACCAGTATGGTTTTCCCGCCGGTTTGATCGACCCCGGCGAAGCGCCCGCCACCACCGCCGCCAGGGAAGCGATGGAAGAGACCGGACTGGAGCTGGTGCGCATTTATCGGCAAAGCCCTGCCATCTTCTCCTCGGCGGGCATCACGGATGAAACGATCACCATGGTGTTTGCCGAAGTGGACGGCCTTCCCACCACGCGCCACACTCATGATTCAGAGCAGATCGAGATCTTCCTGATGAATCGCCAAACCGTGCAGGAACTGCTGCAGCGCAGCGACATCATCTTCAGCGCCAGGGCCTGGCTGGCCATGGACGCCTATGTCCGCATGGGTCGGGCTTATTTGACCGGAGATGGATATTGACGCCTATGTTGTGATCGATCAAGGCGTCTTGCATCAATTCGTTGCCTCGCTGCGCCGACAAGGGTTTGCGTAGAAAGCCTTTCTGTCATCTCCTTGAACTTTCGGGCTTGGCGATGTATCACCATGGCGTGTGGCAGATCTGCATGCAGGTTGCACATGAGCGATGAGTGAGAAACCAAAACAGGAGGAACATAATGCGTGTCACCCGTTTGTATGAATCCAAGGCACCGGTCATTTCCATGGAATTCTTTCCCCCCAGGGATGAAAAAGGGGCTGCGGCCTTTGACCGGACGGTCGATGCATTGATGGAGCCCAGGCCCGACTACATGACGGTTACCTTCGGCGCCGGCGGCTCCACCCGGGAAGGCTCATACCAGACCGTCAAGCAGTTGATAACGGACAAACGGCAACCCACCGTGGCCTATATCGCCGGCTACGGCCTGGGGCCGGATGACATCACCCAGGTGCTGGACCGCTACCAGGCGCTGGGCGTGGAGACCATTTTTGTGGTGCGTGGCGACAAGCCCAGGGAGGAGGGTTTCACACCCCACCCCGAAAGCTTCAGCTATGCTTCGGAAATGATCGCCTTCATTAAGCGGCGCTATGACTTCACCCTGGGTTGCGCCGGCTATCCCGAAGGCCACCCCGAAGCCCCCAGCCGAAAAACAGACATCGACTCTTTGAAAGCCAAGGTGGACAACGGCGCAGCGTATATCGTGGCCCAGTACTTCTACGACAATGCATTTTTCTTCGATTACGTGGACCGGTGCCGGTCGGTGGGCATTACGGTGCCGATCATTCCGGGAATCATGCCGGTGTACACCCTGAAGATGACGCAGATGTTGGCCAAGGTGTGCGGCGCCACCATCACATCGGCCCTGCAGGCGCAACTGGAGGCTGTCGACCCCGCCGACAAGGAAGCGGTCCTTAATCTGGGAATCGATTTTGCCGCTGAACAGTGCAAGAGATTGCTG
>JABDRH010000532.1 GCA_013041835.1 Desulfatitalea sp.
GCCAAGCAATCGTTAGAGGACACCAGCGCCTTTGCCAACGAAGTGGTCACCCATCTACCGGTGGGCCTCATCGCCACCGACCCGCAGGGGCGGGTTTCCTTTTTCAATGCCGCCGCGGAACAAATCACGGGCATTGCGCGCACCTCGGCCATCGGCGGCGATCCGCATACGTTTCTGCCCGAAAACCTTTTCGGCCTGCAACAGGTGCTGAAAAACGGTGAAACCGTAAAAGATCGGGAAATGGTGTGTGAGTTCAATCCCCGGCGCACCGTTCCGCTAAGCGTCAGCGCGACGCGCATTGTCAACGCCGACGGTGCAGCGGTCGCCCAGATGCTGATCCTGCGCGACCTGGGCGAAGTCCGCCAACTGCAGGCCCAGCTTCGCAGGCAGGAAAAGCTGGCCGCCCTGGGAGGCCTGGCCGCCGGGGTGGCCCATGAAATTCGGAATCCGCTCAGCTCCATCAAGGGGCTGGCGACCTACTTTGAAGGACAATTTGCCGCAGGCAGCGAATCCAGACAGGCCGCCGCCGTCATGATTCAAGAGGTGGACCGTTTGAACCGGGTGATCACCGAATTGCTGGATTTTGCCCGTCCCACCGATCTCAACCGCCAAGCCACCGATCCGGCTGCCCTGATCGCCGACGCCATCCGCCTTATCGGCCAGGATGCCGCCAATCAACAGGTCATCATCGAAGAACACATCGACAACCGATTGTGCCGGGTTTGGGTCGATCCGGACCGCTTGGCCCAATGCCTGCTCAACCTGATGCTCAACGCGCTTCAAGCCATGCCCGGCGGCGGATGCCTGGCGGTGAGCTGCCGCGCCGCGGAAAACGAAACCGTTCAGATCATCATTCAAGATACCGGACGGGGGATTGCCGCCGACCATCTTCAAAAGATATTCGATCCCTATTTCACCACCAAAAACAAGGGAACCGGCCTGGGGCTGGCCGTGGTGCAAAAAATCATCGCGGCGCATGACGCTCACATTCATGTGGAAAGCACACCTGGAAACGGCGCCACCTTTCAGATTCAACTCCCGTGCCGTGCGCCCGCCCCTGACCGAGGAGAAGATGCCGCATGACGATGTCGCGCCCCCCCAAGATTCTCATCGTGGACGACGATGCCGGACACCTCACGACGCTCAAGACCGTCATCGGCAGTTGGCGCTACGCCGTGCAAACCGCGGAAGACGGCCGACAGGCCGTGGCAATGGTCAAGGCGGAACCCTTCGACCTGGTGCTCACGGATGTACGCATGGCCGACGTGGACGGCATGGCGGCCCTGGAACAGATCAAGGCCTACAATCCGGCCATACCGGTGATCATCATGACCGCCTACTCTTCGGTGGCGTCGGCCGTTCAGGCGCTCAAGGCCGGGGCCTATGACTACCTGATCAAGCCGCTGGACTTCCAGGAGCTGAAAATCACCATTGGGCGCGCCTGCGAACATGCCGGGCTGAAAGAGGAGAATCGGCGTTTAAAGGCCCGGCTCGATGGACGGTCGGCATGCGATGATATCATCGGTCATAGCCAGGCCATGAAAGCCATGTTGGAGATGGCGGCCATGGCGGCCGCATCGGATGCCACCGTGCTGATCGAAGGCGAAAGCGGCACCGGAAAAGAGCTGGTGGCGCGTTTCATTCACCACCGCAGTCCACGGCATGCGCATCCCCTGGTGGTGGTCAACTGTGCCGCCGTGACCGAAACACTGCTCGAATCTGAATTGTTCGGCCATGAAAAAGGCGCTTTCACCGGAGCGGACAAACGTCGCGAGGGGCGCTTCAGCCAAGCGAACGAGGGAACCCTTTTTTTGGACGAAATCGGAGAAACATCGCCGGCCATGCAGACCAAGCTGCTGCGGGCCATCCAGGAAAAGGAGATTCAGCGCGTCGGCGGTGAGCAGGCCGTAACGGTAGACGTGCGCATCGTTGCGGCCACGCATCGCAACCTGGAAAAAGACGCCACGGCCGGCCGCTTTCGTGAAGACCTTTACTATCGTCTCAACGTGATCAAACTCCGCATACCGCCATTAAGAGAAAGGAAGGATGACATCCCGCTGCTGGCCCAACACTTTCTGACCCGGTACGCCCGCCGCAACCGCAAAGATATAAGAGGGTTCGTCCCCCTGGCCATGGACCTGCTGATCAACCACCATTGGCCGGGCAATGTGCGCGAACTGGAAAACGCCGTGGAACGGGCGGTGGTGCTCATGACCGGTGAGTTTATCACCGAACGGCAATTGCCGTTCAACATTGCCGGCGAACCGGCAGCGGAAAACCCGGCGGCAGCACGGCCGGCATTGCCGACCGCAGGCACACGATCGTTGGACCAGATTGAAAAAGAGGTGATCCTTACCACCCTCAAAGCGACCGACGGCAACAAAAGCGAAACCGCCCGGCGCCTGGGCATCACTCGCAAAACCCTGCATAACAAACTCAGGTCCTATGAAGCGGATGTGCCTTAAGGTAATTGGATAAAGATGCGAAAACGGCGATTAAAAGGGTGCCTTGTCCGGGAACGCCTTGAACGAACTTACAGGCAGGCAAAGGGGATGCCGGCGATTTGCTCGTCATACAGGCGAGGAAGTTCGTCATTGTTGATGACCAGACCAAAGCGACAGTTTTTCTCTTTGATAAAATCTTTCAATGCCCGCAGTTGCCTGGCGGGAACGGTTTGGGCATATTTTATCTCAACCGGTATGAGGCCGAAGTCTGCATCCAGTATAAGGTCGACTTCCGCGCCTGCTCCCGTGCGATAGTAATAGTAATCGAATACGGCGCCGACGGCTTTGAGGCCGCGGATGATCTCTTCAATGACAAGTCCTTCCCAGGACCGCCCCGGCACCGGATATGTTGCGCAACTGCTTGATACGCTTATGGCTGGCTTCGATACAGTTGCCGTCG
>JABDRH010000533.1 GCA_013041835.1 Desulfatitalea sp.
GCCCTGGTGGGCGTGGGACACCCTCCCCGGCAGCGGCCCGTGGTCTGCATTGAATTGGAACGAAAATACCATCGGGTTGACAAGAAGGTTCTGACCTGGGAACTGCTGGATCTGGCCGGGGGCCATATGCTCACCAAGTCAATTCAAACCATCTTGTACCATCCGGCCTTTCCAGTGGATATTCGTCATAATTCAAAAATATTTCGGGAAAAGCTGGCGCTGTGGGCGGAAAAGGAACTGCAGTAACAACGTATCATCCAGGAAACGGCCAATGAATTCAGATCGTAGCGTATTGGTCACCGGCGGCGGCGGATTTCTGGGTAAGGCCATCGTACGCATGTTGTGTGAGCGCGGTGAGCAGGTGCGCTCCCTCTCTCGCGGGCAATACCCGGAATTGGCGGCCATGGGGGTCAAACACATCAGCGCCGACCTGGGAGACGCTGCGGCGGTCGCCAAGGCTTGCCGGAATGTGGAAGCAGTGTTTCATACGGCGGCCAAACCCGGTGTATGGGGAAAATTCGACGCGTATTACCAAGCCAATGTCCAAGGCACTGAAAACGTCATCGCCGCCTGCCGGCGTCAGGGGGTGGCCCGGTTGATTTACACCAGCTCTCCCAGCGTGATTTTTAACGGCGGTGACATGGAGAATGTGGACGAATCGGCGCCCTACCCGGCGCACTATGAGGCCCATTACCCCCGGACCAAGGCGATGGCCGAAAGGGCTGTTTTGCAAGCGGCCCGCACCGGGCTTCCTGCCGTCATCCTGCGTCCCCACCTCATCTGGGGCCCGGAAGACCCACACCTGATACCACGCCTTTTGGCCCGCGCGTCACGCCTGCGCCGTATCGGCAAAAGGGACAACCGGGTGGACACCGTCTACGTGGACAACGCGGCCCATGCCCATCTTCTGGCCGAAGAGAAACTCAAGGAGGATCCTTGTTTATCGGGTCGGATTTATTTCATCAGCCAGGACGATCCCATCTCCATGTGGGAAATGATCGACCGCATCCTGGCCGCCGGCGGCCGCCCCCCTGTCCGGGGCGCGATCTCCCCTGCCGTGGCCCACGCCATCGGCGCCACCCTGGAGACGCTTTACAAGCTGCTTGGCATAAAAACCGAACCGCCAATAACCCGCTTCGTGGCCAACGAACTGGCCACGGCCCACTGGTTCAACATCGAAGCGGCCAAGCGGGATTTGGGATATCAACCGTTGGTGTCCATCGACGAGGGATTGAAACGGGTATCGGAGTGGCTGTTGGCTTATTCCGGCAGCAAATCATAAAAATAGCACATCACATCCGAACGGGTCACGATGCCGATCAACTGGCCGTTGTCAACCACGGGCAGGCGGCCGATATCCCGGCGGGTCATGGTTTTGGCGGCCTGAAGGGGGCTTTTACCGGGTTCGATGGTTTGCACGGACCGTTGCATGTAAGCTTTGACCGGTGATTTGAGTTGGTTCTCCCGACGTATCTTTTGAAAATCCCGTCGTGAAATCATGCCGACCAGGCGGCCGCCGTCCACCACGGGCAGGCCGGTGCAGCCCTTGACGCGCATGCGCCGTTCGGCCTCGTCCATGGAGGTGCCTGGCGATATCGTGTGAACGGGAAAGGACATCAGGTCGCTGATTTGGACCGAGGACTGCTGATTGCCGCTCGCCAACTCGACCAACGTTTCGACCACGGCATCTGGATTGACCTGACGCAGCATGGCCGAGCCGGCGCCGGGATGCCCGCCCCCCCCCAGGGTGCGCATCATGCTGCCGATGTTCAGGCTTTCCACGTCGCCGCGACCGATGACCATGCACCCGTCGTCTTCGGGTTTGCAGAAGATACCGAAAGCCACATCCACGTTCATGATATCCCGGTACATGTTGACCACCAGGGCCAGGCCGCCCACATGCCCATCGATGGACAGCTTGCTGATGCTGATGCTGTGCCCGTTGATCTTTTCCCGCCGGGCGTTTTGCAGCATCTTGAACAGGATGTCTTTCTGCTTCTCACCATAGGCCGGCCGGAGGAACTTGGTCAAGATGGCCAGATCGCCCCCTTGTTCCAGCAACGCACCGGCCGTGTATGCGTCCTCAGCGGTAGTGCCGGGAAAAGTCAACTGACCGGTGTCTTCATAAAGCCCGGCAAGGAAAAGCGTGGCCTGGATGGGCGTTAACTTAATCTTTTCAGCCTTGATGCTGCGCATCATCAGCGTGATATTGGCGCCTACCGGTTCACGGCACGTCCAGGATGCTTCAATGTTACCGGGTTGCGTGTGGTGATCCCAGACAAAAATCTCCAGATTCCGCTTTTTTCGTAAAACGGCCATATTGGCAAGTCGCTCCCAATCGGCCGTATCCACCACGATCAAACGGTTTGCATCCTCGATGTATGATGCCTTTTTTTCAACAAAGGGAAACAGGTCTTTGTGCAACGAAAGAAACGCTTTGACATTCGGATTAATTGGGGTTGGCAGCAGCGGTGTTGCATCCGGATAGAGCAACGATGCGGCGGTTAATGATGCCACAGCATCGAAGTCAGTGTTCTTATGTGTCGTTATGATGGTTTCCAAACTATTTCACTGTAACCACCGGACAATGGGCGTTGAGGATCAGATATTGGGCCGTGGAGCCGAAAATGAGTTTTCCCACCTTGGAGCGCTTTCGGATGCCGATGGCGATTTCGTCAATGGACTGTTCTTTGGCGTAGGTCACCAGATCTTCATCCGGACTTATGCCGCGTACCAGCAGATGCGTATCGCACTCCAATCCTTCACTTGCAATCTTGTCTTTGGCATTTTTCAACTCTTGCTCCAACTTCTGGACCACCTTATTTTGCTCATCCTTGTTACGCCTTTCCAGGGATGCCACCAAAATGAGTTTCGCCCCAAAAGCTTTTGCATGTTTAACAGCAATTCGCAGCGCCGCCTGTGATGCACCCGAACCTTCGTAACACACCATGATTTTCATTGAGACATCTCCTTTAACTAAAATCCTGCAGGAAAAATATGTAGAATATATAAATTTTTCATGAAGTTAAATACTATATTGAATGCTCTTTGATTAAGTTTTGGACAACAGCCTGCGGATGGGTTGGAATAGCCGGCAACCGCCTGCGGTTTTTGTTATTCGGTATGAATCTCATATTATCACACTCTTTTACGGTTGCATAGCTGTAGCTACTTGTTCCATGAAAAGAGGAATGCCCCCACGGACAAAAACAGCAGCGTAAAGCCGAACAACACCATCAACTCCACCCCAACTTCGGTCAGCGCAGCGCCCTCGGTAACGATTTTACGCACACCATGCAGCAGGTGGGTCAATGGAAAAGCCTTGGCAATGCCCTTGACCCAGTCTGGCGCTCCCTCGATGCTGAACCACACTTCGGACAAAAACATCATGGGCCAGGTAATAAAGTTGAGCAAGCCGTTGGTAAACTCCTCACTGGTGCCACGGGCCGAAACGACCATGCCCAGGGAGGTGAGGCTCATCCCGCCGGCAACCAACATGATGACCAAGTCAACGTAGGTGCCTTGCACTGTGAATCCAAAAATCAGGTGGCACCCGATCCACAGGATGGTAATGGAAAAGGCCAAGACAAACATGCGCGACAGCAACTGGGCGCTGAGATATTCAAAAGCGGTCAGCGGCGTGGCTTTGAGACGCTTTAAAACACCATTCTTGCGGTACCGCACGATGACATAGCCGACGCCGTACAAAGAGGAGAACATGATGTTCATGCCGATAATCCCGGGAAAGAGCCAATCGATGTAGCGCACCTGATCGCCGGCCAGGGTGGCCTGCGGCAGCATGAACCGATCCGGATTTTCCACCAAACCGCCGATCAGCATCTTTTCCACGATATCGCCGTTGGGAGATGTCTGGTTGACCCAGTAGCGCAACGGCGGCTCGCCGCGTGCCACCACCAGATCGACCTTATAATGTCGAAGGCGCTCCAGGGCGCGATCCTGGTTTTTAAAGCCGATAAAACGAACCTGCTTGAACTCCCGGAGGTTTTCCGGCAGGCAGGCCACTATTTGATCTGCATCGGTTTCGTTGCAAGGAAAAATGCCCACTTTATACGCTTTATGATTATCGCCGCTGAATATCACGGCAAATCCGGCAATGATGAGAAACGGGAATAGAAAGTTCCATCCAAAGGCGGCCCGATCCCTGAAAAACTCGTGGTTGCGAGATTTAAACATAGACCATAAACGTTTGAAATTCATCGTTAATCCCTTAGCTGCCGACCGGTCAGATTGAGAAACACCGTTTCTAAAGTGGCGGTTCGGATCTGCATGCGGCTCAGGTCGATGCCTTGCGCGAGCAACGCAGCAATGGTGGTATTAATCTCGTTGACGGATATGATGGCGTATTCCTCTTCCAGGCGACACGGCATGGGCAACTTCTCCATGGCCCCAGCCATGTCCGCCGAAGGCAGCACGATGTTCGTGCCGTGAGTATGTTCGGCGATGAGCCGGTCGGGCGATCCCTGGGCCACAATTTGCCCCTTGTCCATGATGGCCACGATATCGCAAAGCTGTTGCGCCTCTTCCATGTAGTGGGTCGTGAGAATGATGGTTTTGCCCTGCTGCTTGACGTCGGCCACGATATCCCATAGATTGCGTCGCGCCTGGGGGTCGAGGCCGGTGCTCGGTTCGTCCAGAAAAATCAATTCGGGGCGGTTGATCAGCGCCAAGGCCAGCAACAAGCGTTGACGCTGTCCACCCGAAATTTTATCGTTATACTGATTGCAAATGTCTTCCAGGTGGCAAACGCGAACCAATTCCTCAAGATCCAGCGAACTGTGGTACAAGGCTTGAAACGCCGCCAGGGTTTCATATACAGTCGTATAGGCCAGCAGCGAGGTTTGCTGAAACATGATGCCGATCTGCTCGCGAAACCCGCTCGAACGCGGCCGGCCCTTGTAGAGCACCCGTCCTGAAGTGGGTGGGATAATTTCCTCGATGATCTCCACCAAGGTGGTTTTACCGGCGCCGTTGGGTC
>JABDRH010000542.1 GCA_013041835.1 Desulfatitalea sp.
GGTACATGGCGTGTAGGAACGCCGGGTGAAGCCGGATATAGGCCTCAAGATAGCTGCGTTGCTCGATGACCACTTCCCGGGCCGCATCGTTGATCTGGGCATCGCAATAAATGTGCAAGTCGGTTTCTTGCACCACCACCCGTACGGCTTTCAAGTCGGAGCGCACCAACCCGCGATAAGTGCGTGGCGCGTGACTGGCTTGCAGACAATGATTTGTCGATGGCATATGTCTCCGTTGACCGGCAGGCCACAGGCAACTGCGCTCTCCTATATGGGCATCACACATCGATGACGGCCGGCCGCATGTGTGCCGGACACTGGAGCAGAAAAAATCGATCGGTCATGCCGGCGATAAAATCACGAACGATTTCAGCAGGTTGATGGGTTCTTCGATAGTCGTCGGACATGTCTGATAGAAAGCCGCTGAATATCCTGGAATTCTCGTTGCCGCGCTGCAAATCGTCCAGATAGGTTCCAAACAAGTGGTCGAACAAGGAGCGAATGGCTTCGGTGTGCTTTTTAATAACGGGATTGAGGTAAATCTGCTCGAGATTGAACTCTTTCAATCGTTTCAGCGCCTCGGAAACCTGACTGCTCATGGCGATGTACGCCTGTTGGTGGCTGGCATCAATAATATCGGTGACCAGGTTGTAGACGATGGTGCCGTTGGTGTTGCCCAATACAGAAGTAACCTGCTTGGGAATATCCGAGCGCTGGATCACACTGAGGCGAATGGCGTCTTCCAGGTCCCGCCCGATGTAAGCCACGGTGTCGGCCATGCGCACAACGCAGCCCTCCAGGGTCATGGGCATGAGGGCGAATTTCGGGTTGACCTTTTTGGCGTCGATCTCCGCGGACAAATTCTCAAAGTGCTTGTCCTTTTTCGGTAGCAGCAGTTGGTTGTGAATCTCTCCGTCGTGGCACAGGATGCCGTCCAGGGTCTGGAGGCACAAATTCCATCCCTGGCCTTTACGTTCCACACAATCCAGAAACTGCAAGCTCTGCACGTTGTGCAAAAAATAGCCGATGCCTGCGGCGTGACAAAGCTTGCTCAGGTAGCGTTCACCGTCATGGCCGAATGGTGTGTGTCCGATATCATGCCCCAGTGCAATGGCCTCGATCAGATCTTCATTCAAATGCAGGAATCGGCCGATGGTGCGGGCAATCTTGGAAACCAACTGAACATGCAGCACCCGGTGGGTGATGTGATCATTGCGGATCAGGTAAAAAACTTGGGTTTTATCGATATAGCGGGCATAGGCCATAGAGTGCAGAATTCGATCCGTGTCCAGGGCATAAGACTGGCGATAGCCCGACTGCAACCGCTCTTCTGGCCGGCGTCGCTCGGCGCATTCACTCAGTGCAGCCAATGGGGATAGCATGCTGGTTTCCCGGCGATACAGTTCCCCTTTCAAGGTGGACAATGTTTGCAGAATGTCGTCGGATCGTTCCATATCCTTAGGGTGCGGGTAAAAATGGTTTCTTGTGGCTCATATTGTGGACAGCAATGGATGGTCACGCCAATTTACATAAGGATGGCATCGACGACCTTATCCAATGCAGCCGAAAAGGGTTTGTCAACAGCGCTTAACTGCAAGGGCTGTCCGGCATCGAGGGCCTTGACCACGTCCGGATCAAATGGAAGACTGCCCAAAAAGGGCACCGACATGGTCGTGGCCGTTGCCTGGCCGCCGCCGCTTTTAAAAAGGGAGACGGGTTTTCCACAGCAAGGGCAATTAAAAGGCCCCATGTTTTCGATCAATCCCAGAACCTGAAGATGGACAGTTCTACAGAAATTGATGGATTTGCGAACATCAGCCTGAGCCACATCCTGTGGCGTGGTCACGATCACCGCCTGGGCATCGGAAATGAGTTGAGCGACACTTAGCGGCTCGTCGCCGGTCCCCGGCGGTGCGTCGATGATGAGAAAATCAAGCCGGCCCCACGTCACGTCACCGACAAATTGCCGGATGACGCCACTTTTGGCCGGACCGCGCCAGATCACCGCCTGATCACGATTCGTCATGAGCGACTGCATGGAAACTACGCTCAGGTTGGCGTTCACCGGTTTGGGGATCACTTTTTGGTCCGGTGTAAGATCCAGAAGGTCATTCACGCCCATCATACCGGCCAAGCTTGGGCCATGGATATCCACATCAAGCAGCCCCACGCGCAATCCCCGGGCGGCCATCAACACCGCCAGGCCCGCCGACACGCTGGATTTACCGACACCGCCTTTCCCGCTCATCACGAGCAGTTTTTTTTCGATATGGCCAAGCACGTCCGTCAGTTTTGCCGCCTCACGGTCGGCTTCCCCGGCGTTGCCGGTGCATCCCTTCCCGGAGGTGCCACATGCAACCGTCTTTTTTTCATTTCCCTTCAAATGCGATACTCCTTGTTTTACCGGTTTCCATCTTAGCGAGGGCTATACCAAGATTGAATAGGCGTTGCAAGACGACTACTTGGATTGCAGAACAAACATATCCGCAGGGATCGCAATATCGGTCCATACCCGTTGCAGTGCCAGTGTCAAATCATTGCCGTCGCCGGTAGTCACCGTAATCTTTTCAGGCAGGCTATGCTGTTGGTTTTCCCGGTGAGAAATCCAGGTCACCTCATACGACAGGGTCCCATCGGCATGCAAGCGTCGGAATTGCCGTAGTTGATCGCAAGGATCGGCCGTCAATACGGCCAGGGGACTGTCCCAGCGGTTTTTCAGTACCACTGAACACCCTTGCCCGTGCAGTTGGGCCGCCTCAAAATCGGGTAGCGGCGGTTGACCGAGGATAATCTGCAATAGATCTTCGATAGCCAGGGGAATTTTTATCAGCCGCTGCAGGCTGGCGCCGGACTGCTTGAAACAGTGAACTTTTTCCTCGCCGGCCTGATTCACATAAACGGTGCGACCGTCCGCTGCCATGCTGTAAACCGGCTGCCCCAGGGTGCTCAGCCACTCAATACGAAGTCGATCGGGCATGACGCTTGCCCAGGCCATACGGCTGTTGAAGCGTTCCTGCCCGATGTGCATCTTTACGTGCATGATACCTTTGAGTCGCGTCAAATGACGGTTTTGAGCCGACCATCTTTCAAGTTGCTCCAGCGCTGCCGGATCGCTGGCCGGCGGTTTCACCAACCAGGCGCAACCGGAGAAAAGAGCCAGCGCGACGATCAAAAGAGATAGCCGGCTGAAGCCGTCCCAGGCATTGGAAATGAATGGATGCGATAGCCTGTTCATCGGTCGGCGTTAAGGAGAGCTAAGGCGTAGGTTGATGGCGCGGATCTTCTCTTCCAACTGCCGGCGATCATCAGATTTAAGATCCAAGCTGTGTTGATAACGTTCCAGTGCCTCTTTCCGACGATCCAGTTTTTCAAGCACATCGCCTAGATGTTCCAAAATGACAGGATCGTCAGGGACCAGGGATACTGCCTTTTCCAGCCATCTGAGCGCCTGCCGGTAAGCGCCTTTTTTGTAATACACCCAGGCGAGACTGTCGATGATGTAACCATCGTCCGGCTTTTTCTCGAGGGCGCGTTTGATCAGGGATTCGGCCTCATCCAAGTGAATCCCCATATCTGCAAAGGTGTATCCCAAGTAGTTGAGCGCTTCGACATCGTCCGGAACAACTTCTAGCACGCGCCGCATGGATTGGATGGCCTCTTGCTTTCGGCCGGCCTTGTCCTGGACCACACCCAGTCGGAAATGGAGACGTTCGTTCGCATCATCGATCGCCAAGCCGCGAAGCAGGATCTCCTGGGCTTCGTCATAGCGGCCGCCCTCCTCGTAAAAGGAGCCCAGGTAGAGATAATAGTCCGGGTTGTCGGAATCATGGGCCATGGCTGCTTGAACGACATGGATGGCCTGCTCCATGTCGCCAGCGTTGCGCAGCAAAAGCGCCCGGTGCACCACGGCATTATTAAAAAAACGCGATTGGGACGAGACTTGGGCCAGGTGATGAAGCGCTTTGGGCGCCTGTTTCAGGCCGCCATAGGCCACACCTGCCAAATAGTGTAAATCCGAGCTGCCCGGCGCGCCTTCAAGCATGCCGTCAATAACCCAGGCCGCAGTTTCATACTGCTTGGTCTCCAGGTAAGTTTCGAATATGTGGGTCAGCACATTGTTGTCCATCTCGCTGCGCTGCCCAAGATCCGCGAGCAACGCAAGCCCGAGTTCCGGTCGTTTGGTATTTCGGTAGTGCAGCGCCAATTCCATGGCTGCTTCGATATTTCCCGGATAATACTCCAGGATTTCCTGGTAGGTTTTGATAACCGCATCGGTATTGTGCAAACTTTTGTAGATCTTGACCATTTCGAAACGAGGCTCCTCAAAGGAGGGCTCCAGATCCAGAGAGTGCTGGAAGGCCTTCAAGGCTTGATCGTACTTGCCTGAAGCACCCAACACCTTGCCAATAAAATAGTGGGCTGCATATGAATCGGGGAAATTGGACACCATGCGCCGAAAGATACGTTCCGCATTGGCCAGATCGTTGACGTTCCAATAGATGCGCCCCAGGTAAAGATAGATATTCGGATCGGGTGGATCGTTGACAATGGCGCGTTCGAACAGCGCTTTGGCCTCTTGCAAATTGCCACGCTGCTGATACACACGCCCGGCAAACACCAAAGCTTCCGAGCTATCGGGATGATCTACCAAAATGGCATGAATCAGTTGCAGGGCTTTGTCGTTTTGTTTCTGATACGAATGAACGTTGGCCAACTCCATGCGAATAACGGTCGAATGCGGATCAAGTTGCACGGCCTTTTCCAACAGCCATTGGGCTTCGGAAACCTGTTCGGCCTTCATCTTCATTTGGGCTGAAATAAAATAATAATATGCTGCGGCATTATTGTTGGTATGAGACCCCACCGCCATGGAAAAAGGCCTTGCAGCCGGCGGTGTTTCGACAGGCGCCGGTGTGGTTGCGCACCCTGTCTCCAGCACTAAAAACACCAACATCATAAAAATGAACCGGGATTGTAATTTCATGCTGTTCGTTTCCGCATGCACATCATGTTCAATCCGGCCACCATATCGGCTGCTATCCATTGGTGGTATAGGCTTCAAAGTCTGGAATTTCGCTTTTAAAAAAATCCCGCATCTTTTTAATAACATTTTTTTCAACTTGTCTTACCCGTTCGCGTGAAATGGCGTACCGGTCACCGATCTCCTGAAGCGTCACCGGTGTATCGGAAAAGATGCGTTGATCAAAAATTTCAAGCTCACGATCAGTTAGTTGTTTGCGAAATTCAGCCACCTTATTGTGCAGCAGCGTTTCAATCTGCTTTTTGGCCACACGATCTTCCGCCGAGGCGCTGTGTTCACTGATAAATTCGATGCGACCAGTGTCCGAGCCGTCCTTGACGGGCGAGTCCAGCGATACGTCCCAGCCGTCCAGACGTTGATCCATATCAACAATTTCACGTTCAGAGACGCCCAGGCGCTGAGACAATAATTTGGGTTTTGGATCAAAGCCCTGATCGATCAATCGCTGTTTCTCTTTCTTTAATTTGAAAAAGAGCTTGCGCTGCCCTTGGGTAGTGCCGATTTTGACCAGGCGCCAGTTGTCCATGATGAATTTCAGAATATAGGCCTTGATCCAAAAAGATGCGTAGTAAGAAAATTTGACATTCTTATACGGGTCGAATTTCTTTACGGCCTGCATCAGACCGATATTGCCCTCTTGAATCAAGTCCAGTAGGTTTTGCATCCAAACCCTCTGAAATTCCAATGCAATTTTGACAACCAAACGCAGATTGGAGGTAACCAGTTGATACGCGGCATCCGAGTCTTCCTCCTCCTGCACGCGCCGTCCCAGTTCCACCTCCTCTTCACGGGTTAAAAGCCGATAACGGCTGATTTCAGATAGATAACGCTGAAGCGGATCAAACTTGGCCAGGGCTTTATCGCCCGCATGACTTTTGTTTCGATTATCGATGGTCATTTTTTTGGGCGACTTCGTCTTGACCGTCGCAGTGGCGGTATCATTGGCATTCACATCTTTATTCATCATATTCGACTTTCATGTTCCTGTAGTGTCTTGGAATATCATCTCAAACGCTTGGCTTGACCCTTTTATATTGGACTTTCGCTGCGGTCTATGCTAACTGCCGGTTCCGTCAGCTTATCATCCGCGCCTGTAGCTCAGCTGGATAGAGCAACGGACTTCTAATCCGTAGGTCGCAGGTTCGAATCCTGCCAGGCGCGCCATGCTGACCGGCCGACATGCGTTTCAGTCGTCAGTCCGGTTGCTCAAACCGCGTCTGAGGTTAGCATACAAAGATTTTGTTTTCAAAAGGATAACACAACCGCATGCATTTCAGGCTGACCCAATTCGATAGATGAAATGGGAGGAAATGTGGGGTGGCAAAATGCCATTTATGAATAGGCCCGGTTCAAGGGTGCAGGCAAAAAAAAGCTTACCACGTGGTTACCGCATCTTCAGTCATGTTGCGAATACTCTCTCTTAGCTTGTCTTCAACGGTAACGGGCCGGCGTTGATCTTTGATATGAGCGTAGGAAAATTCGTCCTCTACGCGCATCACCTCTACCGTTGCCATGATGGCCGCGTCCGGCTTGAAAGTTTTTCCTTTAAAAACTTTAGCCGGCTTTTCCTCGACAATCTCGAACAGCGTGCCGGTCACCACGCCTTGCCGGGCGCCGAGATTCAACAGCACCTGATGACCTGAAACCTCCACCACATAAGCCTGCAGGGGATAATCGGTCACAATGGCCGTGAGCACCTCCCGGTTCAGCCAGTGTAGATCCTTTTTCAGGGTCACGGTCGATGCGAATTGCCGCTCGACGGCCTGGGCTCTATGCTGGGTCAAAGCATCATACAATTCAAATTTGAGCAGCGCGCCTTCCGAGAGGTGAAACAAAGTGCCTTTTCCCATCAACCTGGCGCCGCATGCCCGGGAAAGCCGCAGCATCACCGTTTGGTCGCTCAAGTCCTTATCCTTCAGCGCCAATTTGTCAACCACACGTTCAAGGACGATGGGGTCGATCACTTCAATACGCCCCGAGGTGTTGAGTTGATCGGCCAATGACAGATTGAGCATGCGGGCGAATCCGTCCCTCAGGCTTAAGCCGCCCGTCTCCATCGCTTCAAACAAGACCAGGGCGGTATGACCGCTGGTCCAGGGGTCTTCAGGATGCTCTGCGGCAGCTGTTTGGGCTTGATGGTAGTTTTTGACGATGGTGTCAATCCGGCGCTCCAAGGTTTTGCGCGTCTCGGGATCTTTTTCCATGAGCAGCATGCGTTTGGCGTTTTCCGCCAGCGTGGCGGTAAAGGGGTCGCTGCGATCGATGGTGTGCGCCCGGCGATAGGCTTCCAATGCCTTGTCCCACTCCCCTTGTCGCTCATACGTCATGCCCTTGTTAGACGTGGCTTCAACGTAGTACGGATCGAGTGCCACGGCTTGGTCATACATATCCATGGATTTGTGGTAGTCGCCGCGGACCGCGTAGATACGTCCCAACTGGTTGAAAGCCACAGCCCGGTGACTGGGATCGGCACCGGCACTCTTGGCGGCCTTCAGGTACTCGGCTTCGGCTTGCCGGGGGTTATTGCGGCTGTAGTACAAATCCCCTTTGATTACGTGCGCATAAGCGCGTTGTTGCGACTTTTTTTCCACCTCTGTGGCCATGGAGATCGCTTTTTCCGGTTGCCCCTTGCGCGCATAGACATGTGAGAGACCTTCTTTACCCAGCAGCTCGCCCTCCCCTTTCTCCCTGGACAGCTTATAAAATGCCTTTTCAGCAGCCTTTAAATCCCCCTCCTTCAAAGCGGCATACCCTTGGACACTCTGGGCGCGGACATTTTTCGGGTCCTTTTTAACGACTTCTGCGCTGATGGCCTTGGCAATGGTGGTCTGGCGGCTCTGCAACTTACGTTCGGCAATGGCAACCAGCGATTTCTCCGTGGCTTTTCCGCCCCCTTGAATGTAATCGAGCAATTTCAGGTCCGGCCCGATGATGCATACCGTGGGCAGAATCAGGCGGGCCGAATATTGCGTTGAGATGTCCCCCGGATCGACAACCACGGGAAAATCCAGTTTGCTTGAAGATAGAAATTGGTTGACTTTGGCAGTGGTTGCGCGCGTAATGGCCCACACTTTCATGTCGGCTTCTTTGTATTTTTTGGCCAAGCCGTCCAGATGCAGCAACCCCTCCTGGCTTGAACGCGAATCCACATCAAAGAAGTAAAGAATCAGCATGGGCTGATCCTTCATGTCGCTTATTTGATAGCTCTTGCCGTGGACATCCTTGGCCGAGAACAGCGGCGCGGCCTGGCCGCTGTTGAGCTGGGCGATGCCGTTGCCGGCGAAAACCGCCACCGCCAGCAAAGATAGCCCCATAGTCACTATCCAATTTGTCGTAGGCTTCATTTTTATCCTCCTGCAACATTGGGGGTATAGAAAGTCGATGGACCTTACTCAGGGGTATGCATGGGGATGTTCAGCGGCGTATCATTCAGCGTATCCAGCTGCACTTGGCCTTCCCACACCAGGTAGCCGGGCATGCTCAACCGCAATTCATATTTACCCAGCGCGAGTGGAAGATCCAGCGGGGTCGTTCCTTTTTCAATGTTGTCAACGAACACTTGAGCACCGGCAGGATCGCTGTTGATCTTCAAAAGCGCCTGCTGCGCAGAAGAAGTCGTATTGACTTGCGCATGCGGCGGTACGGCTGCATTACGGCCCAAAAGGTAGTAGCCTCCGGCACCGAGAATCAACACCATGATGGCTGCGCCCGTCAGCACGACTCGCCGTTTCACGCGACGGTCGGGGCTTTCGGACGCAAGAGGCGTTTGGAGCATGGGTTGAATTGTTTCCAAGGCCTCGGCAAATTGCCTGCCTGTCTGGAAACGGGCCTCGGGCTGCTTGGCAAGACTTTTGAGAATTACATCGGACAAAGCCTTGGGGATAAACGGATCCATATTGGCCGGAGATTCGGGTTGATCATTGGTGATCGCACGGAAAATGGCCGCGATGTTGTTGCCGGTAAAAGGCCTGCGTCCAGCCGCCATTTCATAAAGAATCACGCCGGCCGAGAAGAGATCCGAACGTCCGTCCACGGTCTGCCCCATCACCTGCTCGGGGGACATGTAAACCGGAGTTCCGAGAATTTCCCCGGCCTGGGTTTGGTAACCGGCACCGGCGTCTTCGATGCGCGCAATGCCGAAATCCGTAAGCTTGACGTCATGGCCTTCGCAGAAAATGATGTTGGACGGCTTGATATCCCGATGCACGATGCCGTTACGATGAGCGTAATCGAGTGTATCCACGATCTGGCAGGCAACTTTCACACACTCGCAAAGGGAGAGTCGACCGGAACGTAGCACGTCATTGAACGGTTCACCCTTAAGAAACTCCATGGCGATGTATACCGTTCCATGGTCTTCACCCACATCGTAGATCGTTACAATCCGAGGATGCGATAAACGTCCGATGGCTCTGGCTTCCTTGAGAAAGCGAGCCACAAAGGTTTCACTAGTCACCCGGTCCGGCCGCAGCACCTTTAGGGCGACCATGCGGTCGATTTGAGGATCGTGGGCCTTATAAACCACGCCCATGGTTCCTTTGCCCAACTCTTCGACGATGCGGTATCGGCCGTACTCCGATGTCATAATCAGTACTTTTGCAGAAAATTCAGCAAGGTTTCAAAGGGAATGAAAAAACCGACATTGTCGGTGCCCCGGTATCGCCCTTTCACCACGGCCGCCAAGCGCCCCTGTTGATCGAGTACGGCCGCGCCGCTGCTGCCCGGCGCCACCGGCATGCGCACCTGCCAGAGGGGAAGTCCGTCAACCCTGCGCGGTGGTCCATCCAGATAGCCGCGTTGCATGGCATCCAGGCCGTTCTGCGGGCATGATAGTGCAAACAGCGTTTCATGCTTGGCCGGCAGGTACCGGCCTTCACGGACAGGAATAACGACAGATAGCATACGGGGCACCTTCACCAAACACAGGTCCCGGTAAGCATCGAGCTTGACCACCCGGCCGATGGCCTCGCTGCCGTCCCTGAATTGCACATCCACCTGGCGATCCATCTCCAGGTCATGGGCGGTGGAGACAATCAGTCCGTTCCGGTCGATCCCGAATCCGCTCAATTGCACGGCAACGCCCTTGTGCACCGTATAGATACACACAGCGGCATTTACGAAGCTGCGCACCATGCGCGGGGAGATTGAAGCCGAGGGCGTCTTGCGGCTAGTGGGTAAATGGATGTAGCTGTCGAGGTAGGCCCAGAAAGCATCCCGATAAAGGTCGCTATCACCATCAATGCCAGTCATAGTGATCTGTGTGCCCAGTGCGGAGTGGGGGCGTAGCTTGATGTGCCAGCGGTATCGCCCCTTTTCGACTTCTAACTGTATGGTGCGTCCTGAAAGAGCGTTTCGATAAATTGTAAAACCGCTTTCTTCCAACCAGGGTGTGATTACGGCTTCGGTTTCCGACAACGGTATGGATAAAATGCGCTCATCCTGAGCTGAACCCAACGCAGGGGACGACAGCCCAATGTTGATCATGGACAGGCAAATGACAAGCTGCGAAATGCGAATCATGAAATTTTTGCCAGCACGACGGTAATATTGTCCTTACCGCCGGCACTGTTGGCAATTTCCACCAAGCGATTGACCTTTGCGGCAAGGCCGCTGTTATTCTGAAGAACTTTTACGATCTGTTGGTCTTCAATCAAATCGGTGAGACCATCGGAACAGAGCAGAAAAAGATCTCCACTAAAAATGGGTCCACGCAGGGTATCCAGCGCCGGTGACGGCCTGACACCGACAGCACGCAAAATAATATTGCGCATGCGATGCGAGCGGGCCTGCGCTTCGGTGATCAATCCCTGATCGATCTGATCCTGTACCAGTGAGTGGTCTTTGGTAAGTTGTTTGAAATTGCCCTGGCGCAGCCGGTAGGTTCTGCTGTCGCCCATATGCCCCACAACGAATCCGGTACTGGTAAATGCCAGCAGCTCGGCGGTGCATCCCATGCCCTTATGCTCCGGGAACTTGGCGGCATGGGCCAGAATGCGATCATTGGCTTGAAGAAAAGCCGCCTGCACCTGGTCGACCAGCGTCTGCTCGGATGCGGGCAGAACCGTATCGAAAATATCCGCGGCGGTTTGGGCAAAGATCTGGCTGGCCATTTCACCGGCAGCCGCTCCGCCCATGCCGTCGGCAACCAGGCAAAAACGTGCGCCGGCATTGATCATGAAGGTGTCTTCGTTGTTGGAACGGACTTGGCCGACATCGGTCTTGCCGAAGAATTCAATGTTGTTCATGATTTAAGATCATTTGGATAAAGTTGGAAAGATCTGATGCATCATAGCTCATTTGCAAAGTAATGCGCAACTGCATCAAATCATCATGCAGTGCCATGGCATCTGCATACCGCAGCGATTTGTCTTTTTCCAAGCACTTCATCACCACTCTGTTGACGCCGTCGGGCAGATCGTTGCGCACAGTTTGAATAGGAGGAATTACCATCTCAGGGATCGTACGAATGGCCTCGATATCGGAATCAAATTGGCAAAGCCGCTGCCCGGATAGAATCTCATAGAACACCAAACCCAAGGCATAAACATCCGCCTGAAGATCCACCGGATGCCCCAGGGC
>JABDRH010000547.1 GCA_013041835.1 Desulfatitalea sp.
ATCTCCGGACTTCGAAGAAAGAGCCGACGCAGCGTGGGGATCTGAGCCACAGCCCGGTCTTCATCGCGGTAGAGCCGCAAGGTGGCCTCCAGGGCGGCCAGGGTCATTTTATCGATACGCAAAATGACCCTGGCCGCCCTGGAGGCCACCTTGCGGCTCTACCGCGATGAAGACCGGGCTGTGGCTCAGATCCCCACGCTGCGTCGGCTCTTTCTTCGAAGTCCGGAGATCGAGGGACTGGCAAACCAGTTGGCCGACGGCTTGCGGCGTTTGGCTGATGCGCGTCTTTGCGTGGGGGTATACGAACTGGCATCACGCGCCGGCGGTGGCGCACTGCCCTTGCTGGAACTGCCCAGTTGCTGTGTGGGGGTCAGCATGACGGACCGCTCGGTCAACGCCATCGCGCAAGCCATGCGTAACCACTCACCACCGATTATCGGGCGTATTGACAATGACCTGTTCATTATGGATCCGCGCACCATTGAGCCGGACGAGATCGAATCAATTGTCTCGGCCTTCAGGCGAATAGTACACATGGATGCGCCGGAGTGATAAGGCGCTTTAAATTCACGGACCATCGAAAACAACCCAGCTACGGAGTCGCCTATGCCTTTCCGCCATGTTGAAGAGCACACGGGCAGTCGGTCGTTTTTACATGCCAAACCGGATTGCGCCTCGGCCGACCGGACCAATCCATCAGGTCACGACACAGCCCAATTCCCGTACCGGACATCGATGCCCGCTGAACCTTTTGCGCCCCCGCCGGAAGTGGCTGAAACGATTCTTGAACACGTGACCCCCTGGCCACAGTTTTCGGCCTGGGCCATTCGCGTGGATAAATCGACCGGGACTGAACATGCAGGGTTGCATGCGGCGATCTGTAACTGTTTGCGTCTGCATGCCGAAGCCGGAGAAGGCATCTGGTTCCACTGGAAAGATTGGCTTTACGCATGTATCCTGCCGACAACCACGCCGTCCGCCGAATCGGCGCAACGCTTTCAAGCCGACCTTGCCGAACAGCGGGCTGAAACGGTCTCTATCGGCGTTACACACTTTCCCTTGCTCGAATTTGATCCTGCCCAAACCCTGCTCAACAGTTGGAAAGCCCTGAACCACGCCGCCTTTTTCGGGTCCGGCTGCATTGTGGCGTTTGATGCCGTCAGCCTGAACATCAGCGCTGACAATCATTACCAGGTCGGCCGTGTCGCAGAGGCCGTGACGGAATATCGGTTGGCCCTTGACCTGGATCCGACCAATGTGAATGTGCTCAACAGCCTGGGCGTCTGTCTGGCGGAAACAGGCGATCGGGTCAACGCGGCCGAGGTTTTTCAGCAGGTTTTGGCCATCGACCCTAACGAAGCCATGGCCCTGTATAATTTGGGTATCCTGCGGTTGATGGATGGTGATGAGCAACAGGCCTTGTCCTTATTCCAACAAGCCTACGCCACGGATAGCGAATGGTTCGAAATTCCCCTGCAAATCGGCAAGCTGTTAACTGAACGAAAAGCATACGCCGATGCCATCCCACTGCTGGAAGCCGCCATCGCCTTGCGCGGCGATTTTTCTCCCGTCCACAGCATGCTGGGCCGTTGTCTGGCCTGCACGGGCAAAAGCCAGGAAGCCATTGCCGCCTATAAACGCGCTGTCAAGATCAACCCCAACGACGCGGCCGCCCTTTCCGCCCTGGGCGCACTGTATGATGCCAGAAATGAAAATCGTGATGTCTGCTTCACCTTTTGCCGGCAAAGCGTGGCGTTGGATCCGAACAACGGCCTTTATCGCCTGCGCCTGGCGCGCCTTTACCACAAGCACGACCGGTTGAACCAAGCCCTGGCCGAATACCGGCGGGCCACTGAACTGGGCTGCGATGCCAGCCCCCAGATCTCCAAGATTACTTCCCAACTGGCGTCGCATGACGACAAGACGAAATGCTGCACCGGATAGATCGGTCAACAGCCTTTGTATGCCATGATGAAATCAGACCATGCTTAAATCCATACTGGCACCCTTCCCACCGCAACCCAAGGCGTAACCGGTTCATATTGTGTTAGGGCGCAGGAAAAAAAGAATTCCCCCATCTTGCTTGTCTTTGAGCAAAGTCTGCGGCGTTACATCCACCGGTGCATATCCTGATATGCACCGGCGGATGTGCCTTGCAGACGGACCCAAATCCAGCGCAATCTGGGGGAATTATTTCTTTCCTACGCCCTTAAAAAGCCTGCCCAAACCGCATATAAATACCATTGTTGCCAGATTCTCCGAGAGCGACATCAAATGTCATGGCGATCTGCTCAGCCTTATTGATGATAATCTGCCCACCTAAACCGATCGAAGGATACAGATTGTCAGCGTCCAAGCCGCTCTCGCCGTCGCCGTACAGGCTGGCCAATCCGGCAAACAGATTGACGCCATAGCGGCCTTTAATATGCAATCGCTCTTCGAATTCGATCATTGTGGAATGCGGCGCCAGATATTGTCCGCGGGTATAGCCCCTTAAAGTGACGCTGGAGTAACCCCCCGGGCTGGCGTCTGACGTCCAGCGGCCCTGAATCCTGTAGGCCAGCACATTGCTGTTGCCATGGGGCAAGTAGTGATTGAACTTCATGGTATAGGTGTCAAAATCTTCCTCGCCGCCCAGCGCTTTCCGATAAGCGAAATTTTCGAGCGCAAACTGAATGCCCGCGCTGGGGGTATTTTGGTTGTTCCGGCTGTCGTACATCGCCACCAGCCCGAGGGCGACCGAATCAAATCCTGTCAGGCCAAGGGAATCCAAGGCATCATTCACATTGCTATTTTCCGACGAAATCAGATAATTGGTGTACGTCGCCTTCACGCCGGCAAACCATTCATTTTTCACTTGTTGCAGGTAGCGGGCCTGCACGATCTTCATCGTATCAGTCGTTTGCGCGGGAAGCCCTGACCCGAGGAAGTCTTCATAGTCATTGTTGATCTTTCCGCCGCCGCCGAAAACGGTCAACCGTTTTCGGTCCTGATCCCAATAGGTACGCAGGAAAATGCCCCCCAGCAGTGAATCCGTAGTGCTGTAAGTTCCTCCCACGCCCAGCATGGAGGAGGTAGACTCAGGATCAAGTTTGAAC
>JABDRH010000552.1 GCA_013041835.1 Desulfatitalea sp.
CCCCTGGCCGACGCTCCCGGCAACACGGCCGGCATCCTGATCCCATCGGTTGGCTGTCCCCTTGGGTGTAATTTTTGTTCGACCTCGGCCATGTTCGGCGGCAAGGGCAAGTCGGTCAACTTTTTCGAAACCGGGGATGATCTGTTTGAAGTGATGGACCGTATCGCCGCCGATCTGAAAACCCAATCGTTTTTTGTGCTCGATGAAAATTTTCTTTTGCATCGCAAACGCGCCTTGCGCCTTTTGGAGCTGATAGAGCAGCACCGAAAACACTGGTCTTTGTATGTGTTCAGCTCAGCCCGCGTGCTGCAGTCTTATACCATGGAACAACTGGTCAGGTTGGGAATCTCCTGGGTCTGGATGGGCCTTGAGGGCAAAAAGAGCCGGTATGCCAAACTCAACGGCGTGGATACGGACACCCTGGTCAAGACCTTGCAATCCCACGGCATTCGCGTGCTTGGGTCATCCATTATCGGCCTGGAACATCACACGCCGGAGAACATCCAGGACGTCATCGATGAGGCCGTTGCATACAATACCGATTTTCATCAATTCATGCTTTATACACCTATCGAGGGCACGCCGCTATATGCCGAACATCAGGCAAAAGGCACGCTGATTCCGGAAAGCGAGCTGTCACCGGCCGATGTGCATGGGCAGTATCGGTTCAACTATCACCACCCCCACATCAAAAACGGGCAGGAGCGGCAATTGATTCTCGAAGCCTTCAATCGCGACTTCGCGGTGAACGGCCCCAGTCTGGCCCGCTTGATTCGAACCACCCTCAACGGTTGGCTTCGCTATAAGAAACACCCGGACCAACGTATTCGGGCAAGATTCGCCAAAAACACCCTGGCTTTGCGGACCTCCTATGCCGCCGGGGTATGGGCCATGCGCAAATGGTATAAAGGCGATGACCGAATTTTCGGCCAACTGAATTTACTCCTATCCAGACTGGTCAAGGAATTCGGCTGGACCACGCGCATCATGGCGCGACTCATCGGTCAGTTTCTCTTCCGTCGGATGAAAAAAGAAGAGCGCCGTCTGGCCCAGGGCTGGGCCTACGAACCGGCTTCTTTTTATGAGCTGAACGATGCCGCCAAGGCATTGGCAGCCAGTACCGAGAAACCTTGGAAAACCCAATCCTTGGAAAAGATCGCCCAAATGGCTGCCGAGCAAACCGCCCAGGCAGCCACCGCGCAGGTTGGTCCTCAGTAAGATTCGGGACTCGCCGCATGTACCCTGTACCCTCACCGTGGCACGACCTCGGTTAATACGGTGCCCACCGACCCTTAAAACGTTGCTTTTTCGAAGTGTCCTCGACTGAGTTTCCTTTCACTGGGGATTTAAAGGCGCAAGTGTTGCTTCACCGGTCAAGGTTCTGTCCACTGTTCGCTTGCGTTTTTGTCTCCAACGGGCCAATTCACGCGATAACGTGTTGCCTTGCCAGGGGTTTTGCGCTTCGGGTCCGGTTGATTTTTTGAAAAGCCGTTTTTCGAGATCGCCCACCGCCTTGGTCAGTTCCGCATTACCGGTTGTTTCCAGAAGCGTTTTGAGTGACGCGCCTCCTGTGTTGGGATGGCGCTCTGATGCTGTAAGATTCCACCAGGTCAAGAGGCGATGGTAGGCTGCTTTGGCATCGTTTTGTCGGCAGGCCTCACGAAAGCGTCGGAAATAAGCTTTTTCACGTTCTTTGCGGGCATGCTGCCATTCGCGCCAGCAAGACTGTAAACCATGTCTGAAGCGCCACGCGATAGCGGCCAACAAAGCCAATGGCACAACGGCTGACAGCAGTCGGCCCATCTGCATCTTTCGCCCGACGACCGGAGCCCATCCGGTCCGCCCACCTGCGCCACTGCCGGCGGAGATTTTGACTTCAAGGGATGCAAGGACATCTTTTTTCAACTCTTTTGCACCGAGGTCCCAGTATGTGATAACGATTTCCGGTAATTTGTATTCTCCTTGTCTTTCGAACAGATAGGTAACCCTCTCGGTTCTTTCCCCGATCAGTGCGCCCCTGTTAAATTGATCCTCAACCGCGGGTTCGTCGGCATAGATCCTCACCCCACTGATTGCAGGATATACCAATGGGGTAAAAGCCATGCCGGATATATCCACAGCGTTTCGCACAATGGTTCGCTTGACGGCATCACCCACCTTGAATACCTGTGATTGGGGCGTCCACGCCTGTCGGGCCTTAAGCTCGGTAGTGCTGATGATGCCCGGCTGTTTTTCGGCGCCGGGTGGGATTTTGGCGTCGAATGCCAAGGCAGGGGTATTGAGTCGCCGCGATTCGGTACCCGGCTGGTCACCCCAACGACTGATTTCCACATCGATGGGCACCGGCGGAACGGTAATTTTCCCGTCTTTCTGAGCAAACAGGGACAGCTCATAGCGTTGTCCCGCGTACGCGAACCCGGAAATGGTCTCATTCAACCGTGTTCCCTGGGTTTGCAATCGGACCACATAGGCCCCGGGCACTTCGAAATCACGGGCCGATTTTATTTTGGCCCAGCCGTCGCGGGCCAAAACATCCACCTGGAAAATGACGCGCTGGCCGACCCAGATGTCGGCATCGGCATTTTCCACGCAAGCCCGGACGATGATCGGCTCCGTTGCGGCGGCAGCCGGTACCGGCATCTGAAGCGCCAGAACAAGCAGGACCAATAAATGCGTTGTTCGAACATCAGTGGTCATTGTTTTTTGCCCTTCATGGCCTGCTGGTAGGCAAACTTGGCCCTCAAAAAATCGGCGGGTTTGGTCCGCACCTGGCGCAGCCAGATGGCCCGCATATCCGCCGGATTTTGAGCACCGGCGTCCGCCACCGTTTCTGTCTGATGGGTACTGTTTTTCTGATCTGTGAAGCGAATCTCGTCGGCCCCCAGCATTCCCCCTGTCATATCGCCGCCTTCTTGCTTCAACCGCTCAGCCCGTTCAGCCGCAATGCGACGGTTGGTGACGGCAGGGTCCCAGTCGGGACGCAGGGACAGGGCACGATCATATGCCTCAACGGCCAGCTCATATTGCCCCCCCATGACCAGCGCATTGCCATGATTAAAGGCGGCTTCGGCCGTGACCATGCCTGCATAGAGACCGGCGGCAGCTTTGAATTCTCCAGCGCGAAACAAGGCGGCCGCACGTCGATCGGGGTTCATAAACCGTTGCGCTGCTGCGACATACGCGCCTTGTCGGTATAGCCGCTGTCCCTGTTGATCAGCCGTAAGCAGCAAGCCGGCCAGTGAACAGGAATCCACCGCCATAAGACAGCGCCAGGCACCAAAGGCAGCGATCAGGATAGAGACCACCAATGCCGCCCGAATTGCGACCCGGGGTTCGGTTATTCCCTTTGTCAATCGTGCTCTCATACTATTCCCATCTGACACGCCAACCGCGACGCGACCACAGCAACGCCCCCAGTACAATAAAGGGAACCAGCAGATAACCGCCATCTTTCCATTGTTCCCCCTCGGTTTGGGGCGTTGATGCAACCACCTGACTTGCGGCGTGTTTTAAGATTTGGCGAATATCGGTCTCATCTACGGTCAGCAATGTTACCGGCGCGCCGAGGGCACGCGCGCCCGCCTCGACACCGTTTTGAATCACCAGCGCCTTGCTGGGCAATGCCGCCAAAATTTGAAGGGGAAAAGGGTTGCTTTTGCCATATTCGGTCAGGTCACCGACCTGGCTTTGGGCGATGCTGTCCGTGATCACCAGCACGGATCCGGCCGTATTCCTGCCGGTGAACTGATCCGCTGCCAAGGCCAAGGCCTCTGTCAAGCTGTCTCCTTCGGCTGGCATCAGGGTCGGAAGCAACGCCTCGGCCATATGTTCAATGATACGAGTGTCCTGGGTTAAAGGCATCACCAGATGACTGCTGCCGCTGTAGGCAATCAATCCTGCCACACCTCCGGCGCGCAGTTTGAAAAGATCGTGTAACTTGAACCGCACCCGCTCCAGACGCGACGGCCGCACATCTTCGGACAATATGGTGGGGTTTAATTTGATCAGAATCATCAGCCCGGCCTTATCCTCGGCAAACGGGGAGGGCACCATCCGCCAGCTCGGCCCCGCAACGGCCATCGTCAGCAAAATCCACACCAATAAAAGAAGATGGGCCGGCTGCGATACGTTGCGTTTCTCCGGTTGATGCAGCAGATGCCGCAACAGATGTGGCGCGATCAGTCCGTTGAAAAGATGAACCGGATCCTGATTTCTTCGCAGAGCAAACCAGATGATGGCCACCGGAATCAACGCCAGCAGCCAATAGGGCCGTAGAAAATGAAAATTTTCCCAAAAAACCGTCATGGGGTATCCGTTGCTTTCACTGCGTCGTTGAAAGCTTTTTATAATCAAGCTTGCCAATCCGGTGTCGTTGCCGAACCGCCATAACGAGATGGTAAAGCGTGCTGAGCACTAGGGCCAGTGACAAAGGCCAATAGTAAAGGTCCAGTCGTGGTCGATGGGATATCGTATTTACTTTACGGGTTTCGATACGATCCAGTTCTGCATAGATTTGCGCCAGTGCCTGCCTGTCGGCCGCGTAGAAGTATTGGCCGTCGGTGATGGTCGCCATCGACTTTAACGTTTGTTGATCAAACAGCTCTTCACCAACAGCGGCAGGGTCGCCAAACGCAATGGTGTGGATGGTGATGCCGTTATCTTTGGCGACACGGGCGGCTTCCGTGGGCGGTACGCGGCTGCCTGTGTCGTTGCCGTCGGTCAGTACAATCATAACGCGATGCGAAACCGTGCTGCGCTCAAACAGGGTAATCCCGAGACCGACGGCATCCCCTAAAGCCGTTTTAGGGCCGGCCATGCGGGGAGCGGTTTCGTTGATCAATTCCAGACAAACGTCAAGATCCTGGGTAAACGGCACCTGAACAAAAGCCGCAGTCCCGAAGACAAGCAGGCCAACCCGGTCCCCTTTGCGCCCCATGAGAAAATCGCCCAGCACTTGTTTTACGGCGGTCAAGCGCGCCACAGGCTTGCCGTCCTTGCCCTTGACGTCTTCGGTTTCCATGGAACCGGAAAGATCGACGGCCAACAGCAGGTCCCGGGTGGGCAACGCTTTGACGATGGGCGGCTTCAGCCACTGGGGTTTTGCCAGGGCAACCACGACCGCGCACCAAATCACGGCGTATAAAATGGCTTGCACGGTATTGCGCCGGTGAATCACACTGCCGGACTCCGGCTGCTGGCCGGTCAGACGCGCCATTTTCTGGAAAAACGGAATACGAATGGCCGGCCGTACGGCCCGGTGAGAAGGCAAGCGCCATCTTGCCACCAGGGGCAGGGGCAAAAGAAACAGCATCCCGATGTAAGCAAAAGTAAACACGTTACTTCCTCTTGCGCATTCCTAGGTCGCGTACGCCACCGGAACTGTTGAGCGGTGTTTCTCGATCCATCGTCCAGCCAGATGGAACAACTCGTCGATCTGCCGTGCGTACGCCTCATCCAAAAGCTGATGCGACGGTCCGTAAATCATATGGGTGAGCAGATTCCCGGCTGGCGAGGAAAACGTCCCACCCACCAAGGTGTCATCCAAAAAGGCAAGCCAGCGCTCACCGTTCAGGGTGGCGACCGTTTCACGGCCAAACGCCGTCATGGCGACCCGTTTCAATAACACGGCCAGTTCCCGTACCGCGGCGTTTTTCCCATCGGGTGTGTCCAACCGCAGACGGATATTGCGTAAGGCCTGCATGCCGGCTCGCCGATAGGCGTTTTTCCGTCGACGAGTCCACAACACGAGAGCGGCCACAATACCCCAGACCAACACCAACGCTCCCAGCAACCATACGCCGTCTGCCGGTGGCCAGAAGCCTGCCGCTGAGGGTTCGATGATATCATACATGTTTTTCAGACTGACCGGATCAGCCATGACGACGCCCCGTTTTCCGGGGCGCGTACCCCAGCAAATGTTGAATCTGTTCGAGCACGCCCTGGGCTGTGGTCACGGGCAGCATGGGTACCCGGATTTCCTGCTGCCAGGCCAGGAGCCGGGCGATGCGGCTTTTGGCGCTTTCGGCCAACTTGCGCCGGACCTTCCGGTTGCCAAGGGGCAACTCGATTTGAAGCTGCCCATCGGTGATCACCAGATCTTCCATGGTCGGTAAATCCGTGGCGCTGGGATCATGGATCACCACGCCGATCAAGTCGTTGTGCCGCGATAGGCGCAGCATCAATCCGCGGGTCTGATCGTCGGCCCCTTCAAAATCGCTGATGACTGCAATGAGGTAATCGTGGCCGGCCAAACGTCCCGCGGCCTCAAGCATCTGGTTGAGCATCTCCGGATTGGCCGGCATTTGCTGGTTTGCTCCGAGGGCACGATTCATCTCCACTACGTTTTGAAGAATCCGCATTACATTTTTACGGCTGCGGTGGGGACGAATCTCGACGATCTGAGTATCGTTGAAGACCAGCGCCCCGACGCGGTCGCCCTGATCGAGGATTCTCCAGGCCCCCAAGGCGGCAGCTTCGGCGGCGGTCACGGATTTCATGTACAACTGAGAACCGAAAAACATGTCCATGCGCTGGTCCACCACCAGCAGCGCGGGCCGCTCCCGCTCTTCCGTAAATACACGGGTATGCGGCTTTTGGGTGCGCGCGGTGACCTTCCAATCGATGGTGCGGATATCATCACCGGGAAAATAGGCACGGATCTCCTCAAAATTCAGACCGCGTCCGCGCACCTTGGCGGCATGCCGCCCCGCCAGCAGACTATGCAACGGCTGACGGGGCAGAAATGAAAACCCCCTTGCCTTGTGCTGAAGGGCCAGCAGTTGATGCAGGCTCGTGTAAACACGGCCATCAAGGGGTTCGTCAGCCTGACGAAACCTGGCATGGGCACTGTCTCTTTGGGGGATTTGGCTGACCTTCACCGTTCTTCTCCTCCACCCAGGCTTGCATAAGAGAAAAAAGTGTTAAACTACCATTTTAGCTGATATCAAGAGCGGCTGGCATGGGACATTCATCTTCGCATCCCTCTCGAACGACCACCCATGGGGCGCTGCATATTTTCGCGCCTTATACCGTTCTGCCGTGCTTGATTCGCACGATTCAAATCATTGAAATCACGACCAGCAGCCTGTCTCTGCGCGGGTTGAGATCTTAACCGATCCTGGGCCGCCGGCCTGTGCTGATTGTCCCGTGTCGTATCGGCGGATGGTTCCGATTTCCAGGTTCCCTGTGAGCGTGTTTCCCATCGGTCCCCGGATCGTCTGGCCAGGTTGCCCTCTTTGTCGGCAAAGATGTTATTCTCGCGGTTGGTGGCGGGTCGGGCCTGCTTTAGGCCTTTTTGGGTGGCGTTGCGCTCAGCAATCCGGTTACGTTTCTCGGGACGGTTGTACAAATTGTTTTGCCCGATACGGTTACCGTTGATCTTGCTGTTTTTGGTGATCTGATTGTTGATGCGGGTTCGATTACCGACACTGATGCTGTTGCCGATATTGATATTTCCGGTATTGATCACCACCGGGCGGTGGTAGCCGCCGCCATACCAGTGCGAGTGCCCTCCCCAACGGACGCCGACGCTGAGAAAGCCATTGCTCCAACTGACGCCGTAGCTCCAGCCATACCAGGGGGTATACCCGACGTGCAGGCCCCAGGTCGGCGGGCGGGGATAATAAACATAGGATGGCCCCCAATACGGCGGATAATAGAACCCCGTTCCATAAACCGGAACACCGTAGTAGGGGTAGGACCACAGATAGCCCGGCGTATAACCGACATAAACAACCTGGGGCGTGGCATCGTAAATATAAACATATTTCGTGTTGTAGACCGGACAATCAGGGGGAATCTTCCGGATCTGATCCTCGGGGATGCTGTCTGCGACACCCCATGCTCCGGTGGCGGTTGCCGAGGTGAACCAGACACCGTCATCGACGGCATAGAATTGTCCTTCGATCTTTAGCACCTGGGTAGCCGTGTTAACGGCATAATCGATTTGTGTTCCGGCGATCCTTTCAAACTTGGGTGCGCCGTCGTATTGCACATCCAGTTTGGCTTCGCTGCGTTTGATCGCCGCTGTTTGCGGTATCTGCACATCCAGTATCGCCTCATTGGCTTCTTCTGTCCCGGCAACAGAAGCCCGCAAACCGCCAATATCCGATTCCGGCGGAATTTCCTTGAAACTTTCCGGCAACGTGTCGGCGCGAACAAATGTCCAGGGACCATTCTGGGAGGCGGAACGAAACCAGCGACCGGACAACAACACATACATCTGCTGTTCAGAAAGGCCTCGAAGCCACGGTGTTTCGGTGTTGTCGACGTACAACAACTTGCCGCCCGCCAGGCTCTTCCAGTTCGGTTTGCCTTCAGTGACAATCAATTCGGTGGGTTCGGTCGCAACCACAATCACTGGAATTTTTTCGGATGGCGGCGAAACGTTCTCAGCTTTTGGTGCCAGCTCGACCAGGCTTTCCGGCGGCGACTTTGTCGGGGTCCAGGGTCCGAGTACATCCTCGGCCTGATACCACTGAACGCCGCTGGTCAGAAAAAACGTTCCGGTTTTTTTGCTTCGGGCGACTGCGAATGGGGTATTCACGGCACGGTCGTAGTCGCTCTTTTCAACCCGAGAAAACCTGGGCCTCCCGTCAAAGAGCAGCAGCACCGCGAGCTGTTCTGAAAATACGATTCGGGGAGCCTCATTTTTCAGTTCGGCAAGGCTGTCCTGTTCTTGCCGAGCAGTGGCAAGACTCGCCGACAGACGCTCCATCGAGATGACAAAACCGGTCTGAGCAATGGCGTCCTCGACGAGCCGGGTAAATCTTTGCTGGCCGGCCTTTTTTGATTCAGGCCAGCGAACCCGGGTGATTCGCAGATCACGGATAGTGGCAAGACCCGCTTCCCGGTCGGTATCAATCTTTGCCGTAAACCATAAGGCGCCGAATATCGGCTCCTTATGTTCAGCCAGCGCCAGTGACATGGCGGCGCGACCGGTCAGGGTATTGCCGCTGAGCTTTTCCGGCTGTGGCTGGTAGATTGTGATTTTGCCCTCCGCGGCACTCACCTCCTGCGGCCAATCGATAACCTGCGAAACCTGGGCCGCGGCATGGGTTGCAGGTAGCATCAGCACTAGGATCAACAACAGGTTTGTCAGTTTTTGCATTTGAAATGCCTCTCTTTAACGCCATCGTCAGATAGCAGGGCCGTTTCCTGTTTCTTGCCCATCCCTTACACCACCGCCACCATTTTTACGACTTCATCGATCACCTGATCGGCGCTGATCCCTTCGGCATTGGCTTCGTACGACAGAACGATGCGGTGGCGAAGGCAGCCGTGCACCACGGCCTGAATATCATCGGGTGTGACGAAATCGCGTCCGCGCAGCCAGGCATGCGCGCGTGATACTTTGTCCAGCGCGATGGACCCGCGTGGGCTGGCCCCCACCAGGAGCCATCGTTTGAGATCCGTCCCGTACCCTTCAGGGTGGCGGGTGGCGGCGATCAGACTTACGATGTAGGATTCAGCGGCATCAGACACCTCCACCTCATCGATCTGGGCACGCGCGTCGAAGATCACCTGCTGGGGCATCTGTTCCTTTGTGGCGGCCGCCGCACCCGTTTTTGCTTCGCCCCGCACCAGCCGGATGATGTCGCGCTCGGCGGCATTGTCTGGATAGGTGATGATCACCTGCATCAGGAAGCGATCCATCTGGGCCTCGGGCAGCGGATAGGTGCCCTCTTGCTCGATGGGATTCTGGGTGGCCAGGACCATAAATAGATTCGGAAGCCGGTGGGTTGTGCCGGCCACCGTGACCTGGCGCTCTTCCATGGCTTCCAGCAGGGCGGCCTGCACCTTGGCCGGGGCGCGGTTGATTTCGTCGGCCAGAATCAAGTTGCCGAAAATCGGTCCCTGTTGGAAACGGAATTCGCCTCGTCCTGATTCCGTGTAGTATACCTCGCTGCCGGTGACGTCCGACGGAAGCAGGTCGGGCGTGAACTGGATGCGCCGGAACGTGGACTCCAGATGTTTGGACAGGGTCTTGATGGCGCGGGTCTTGGCCAGGCCCGGCAAGCCCTCCATCAGCACGTTGCCGTTGCAAAGCAGCGCGATAATCAACTGTTCGATGACGGCTTCCTGGCCGATGATGGATTGGGCGATTTGGGTTTTAAGCTTCAAAATGGAATCACGTGTGTTCATGGGGTCCTCTCAAGATTTTTCATGAGCAGGGCCTTTTAGCGGCCTTGTCTTTTCGGCTAAGTTTAGCGGCGTATGGCTTTGATCGCTTCGTATCGCTGTCTATCTTTGCAACCTAAAGGGTAGTGTTCGTATTTTAAATCATCTTTTTTTGCTTTTTCTTCCTTTGAGAAACAATCCGGCTGTTACTACCGAAGGCCGCCATGATCTTCTCGAAGGCCACCGCTCCCTGCCGCAGCAAAAGCGGCTGCTCGCCGGAAACGTCCACCACCGTGGAGCCGTGTCCTTTCAGGCGACCGGCGTCCAGCACCAGATCCACGCCGGAGATGAGTCCGGGTTCGATTTGAGAAACTTCGGAGCAACCGCCGGCGCCGCTTAAATTGGCGCTGGTGCCGGTCAGAGGACCTTGCATAAGCTTTACCAGAGCCGCGGCCACGGGATGCCGCACCTGCCGCACCCCGATCTTTCCACTGCCCGCGGTAAGGCCCGTCGGCAATCCGGGCCGGGCAGTCAAGACGAAGGTGACCTTGCCCGGCCAGAATCGGTTCATCAACCCTCGGGCCATGGGCGTCGGGGGTTGGGCGACGCGGTCGAGCATCCGAAGCGTGTCGATGATCACCAGAAGCGGTTTGGCCGCCTGGCGGCCCTTGAGGCTGAAAATCCGCTCCACCACCTGGGGATTGAGGGCATCGCCGCCGATGCCGTACAACCCCAAGGTGGGGAACACCACGAGTCCGCCCTGACGAATCAGCCGGGCAGCGCGTTGAAGCGTGTCGGCATCCGGCCGT
Organism: Desulfatitalea sp.; assembly: GCA_013041835.1. GTDB lineage: Bacteria > Desulfobacterota > Desulfobacteria > Desulfobacterales > Desulfosarcinaceae > Desulfatitalea. The sequence goes on from JABDRH010000552.1 coordinate 10,929, forward strand.
TCGGCGTCGACATGAACGATATTAGCCATAGGCGTTGAGTTTTTTCGCCTTGCGGTCCACCGAGCGGGCCATTTCCCGTTTGTAGTCATCCAGCAGCCCGGCCAGTTCCGGGTCTTGCAGGGCCAGGATCTGTACGGCGAGAATTCCGGCGTTGGTGGCGCCGGGTTTTCCCACGGCCACGGTCGCCACGGGGATGCCCGGCGGCATCTGCACGGTGGAGAGCAACGCATCCAAACCCTGCAAACAGGATGAATCGATGGGCACGCCGATGACCGGCAGGCTGGTCTGGGCCGCCATGGCGCCGGCCAGGTGAGCGGCATGGCCCGCTCCGGCAATAATCACCCGGATGCCACGCTCGCGAGCGCCCGCGGCGAATTGGGCGGCCCGCTCCGGCGTGCGATGGGCCGAGGCCACGGTCATCTCATAGGGCACGCCGAACTTTTTGAGCATGGCCGCGGCGCCCTCCATCACCGGCAAATCGGAATCACTGCCCATGACGATGCCCACCCTGGGTTCGGCTTCAAGGCGGCGCAGGGCTTTGCGGCCGATATCCTTTCTGCTGTGGACATTCTTCCATGAGATCTTTTCCACGGCCTGGTATGCCTGGTCGATGGCCTGGGCCACCGTCTCTCCCAGCGCGGTGACGCCCAACACGCGGCCGCCGCCGGTTACCAGGGTTTCATCCCTACGTTCAGTGCCGGCGTGAAAAACCATCACATCCGTCATGGACTTGACTTGGTCCAGGCCGTTGATGGTCTGGCCCGTCTGATACGCGCCGGGGTAGCCGCCCGAGGCCATCACCACGCACACGGCCGCCCGGGGATCGATTTCCAGGCGGCACTGATCCAGGCGGCCATCGATCACCGCCTGCATGATGGGTACGATGTCGCTTTTCAAACGCATGAGCAAGGGCTGGGCCTCGGGGTCCCCGAAGCGGCCGTTGAACTCCAGCACCTTGATGCTGTCGCGGTTGATCATCAACCCGGCATAAAGCACGCCTTTATAGGGCCGACCCTCGGCCGCCATACCGCGCACGGTGGGTAGCATCACCTCGTTCATGATCCTGTCATGCAGCAATTTGTCCACCACGGGCGCCGGCGAGTAGGCACCCATGCCGCCGGTGTTGGGGCCCTGGTCATCATCGAAGACCGCCTTGTGATCCTGGGACGAAGGCAGCGGCAGCACGGTTTCGCCGTCGGTAAAGGCCAGAAAGGAGGCTTCTTCGCCCTCCAGGCACGCTTCCACCACCACCTGGGCGCCGGCCTGGCCATAAGCCTGGTCCACCAGGATCTGCTTGAGCGCGGCCACGGCCTGATCCTCGGTGTCGCAGACCATGACCCCTTTCCCGGCGGCCAGGCCGTCGGCTTTTACCACGATGGGGGCGCCGGTCGCTTTGATGTAGGCCGCTGCCTTTTTGAAATCCGAAAAGGTCTCTCCCTTGGCCGTTGGCACACCGTACGTGTTCATGATCTGCTTGGCAAAGGACTTGCTCGCCTCGATGGCGGCGGCCTTTTGGTTGGCGCCGAACACCCGCAGCCCCTCCTGTTCAAAGTGATCCACGATGCCCATGGAAAGCGGACCTTCGGGGCCGATCACGGTCAGATCAATTTGTTGCTGCCGTGCAAAGGCCGCCAATTGCTCGATCTGCTCGGCACCGATGGGCACGCATTCGGCCAATTCAGCCATGCCGGCGTTGCCGGGTGCACAGTAGATCTTTTCGACCAACGGGCTCTGATGGATTTTCCAAACCAGTGCATGTTCACGGCCACCGCCGCCGACCACCAATATTTTCATCTGTCTCCTCCGCCGTTTGAGTTGATTCGGTATCTGATGTCGCAGAACATGAAACGTTTCATTTCACTTATACGGCCCTGTCCTGCATTGCCTCCGCCAGGGTTTGCAGATGTTCTCGCTTCATTTGATCGAGCCGCTGCTTATCGATCCGGGCGCCGTGCAAGCCGCCGCCGAGGCTGATCTCGGATAGATACGGGCGTTCATCCGCCGCGATAATCAGGTCTATGTGGGCATAGGGCATCAGGGCGCGGCCCATGATCTGGTCGCACATCGCATTGAGCTTGTCCGAAAGCGGCATGTTCCGGCTGCTGCCCCCGGCGGCCAGGTTCTTTCGAAATCCGTCGGGATTACTGCGGGCATACGCTTCTCGATAGTCGCC
>JABDRH010000554.1 GCA_013041835.1 Desulfatitalea sp.
TCCAGCAAGGGGTCCATCACTTCCCTGTAACGCCGCTGCGGATCACGCAGCAGCCAACTGGTCAGGGGATAGGCGATAAAGGCGACAAAGGCGCCCACGGCCGGATTGTCCACATCCTGCAGGGTGACAACGAGCCCCGCCAAAGCCGGCAGCATCGTGGCGGCAAATGCCTTCAGGTCCAGGCGTCCTTCCCGCCGGTCCGCCCTGCATGTCAATAATCCGGTGATCCCATAGACGGCGGCGCCCACGGCGGCAAGTCCGACACCGTGCTCAGTAACAAACTTGCCGCAGAGCACAACGGCCACCGGCGGCAAGATAAAGCGGGCGACGGTCAGCAGGCCATGGACAAAGTGATGGTTCATCCAGGCCACCAGGATACAACTGATGATGGCCCAGTAAGCCGCCATGCCAGGTGAAAAGCCCAGCAGCATCATCACCACGATGATCACCAGGGGCAGGGACATGAACCACTGCCGTTTCAATATATCACGCGCCGTGGGGGCATCAGGGTCGACGATGCCCACCAGACCGTAGCGTTTGGCCTCGAAGTGGATCATGACAAAAACCGAAAGAAAGTAGATCAGGGCCGGAAAGATGGCCATGAGCATGATCTTGACATAGGGGATTTCAGTCATCTCAGCCATGATAAAGCCGCCGGCGCCCATGATGGGCGGCATGAACATGCCACCGATGGAGGCCGAAGGTTCGATGGCGCCGGCCACATGGGGCCGGAACCCGGCCCGTTTCATCAATGGAATGGTGAATGCGCCGGTAGAGACGGTGTTGGCGATAGCCGACCCGGAGACCGAACCGAAAAAACCCGAAGCCATGACCGCGACCTTGGCCGGTCCGCCCACGGTGCGGCCGGCCAGAGCCATGGGCAGATCGAGAAAGAATCGCCCGGCGCCTGACGATTTAAGAAAGGCGCCAAAAAAAATGAATAGGATGACGTAGGTCACCAGGACTGTGGCCATGATCCCGAAGACGCCCTCTTGTTTGTAGTAGATGTGGTTCAAGGCGCGGTCCAGGTTGAAGCCCTGGTGGGCGAACGCCTTGATGATGGGAATGGATTGAAAGACATCTCCCCAGAAGGCGTACCCCAGAAAGGCCAGCCCCACGATGGTCATGGACCAGCCCAACACCCGCCGGGCTACCTCCAGCGAAATCAGAATGCCCAATACGCTCACTGCCGTATCCAGCGGGCTCTCAGCGCCCATGCGGTAGTTGATCGCCTCGTATTCGATGATAAAATAGCCCACCACGAAGGTGGCCACCAGGGCCAACACCAGATCCATGGCGCTGATCGATCCGCCCTCCCATGAGCGACCCCAGAACTTTATAGGTAGAAAGAAGGAGAGCGCCACCGGTAGTCCCACGGCCGCGTAAACCCAGTTGATGCCGGCAAACGTTTTGTCTTCGCCTGTGCCGCCGACAAGAAAGAAAAGTGCGAAGTAGACGGCAAGGACAATGGTGACAAAGCAAATGACGCTGTCGATATAGAATCTTTTGTCGGAAACCGGTTTTTGAGTCATCGGAAAGTAGAAAAAGGCGAGCCCGAACGTCAGCAGGACATAAAACCCTAAAAAGTACTGCGTATCCACAGGTGTCGCTGCGCAGTACATGTAAAAAAGCACCATGAATACACCCATGGCCGCGCACAGCATATGCCATCCGCCGGTCAGGGTGCGTCCGGATTTGCTGTCCTTTTCGATGATCTCCTTGAGCTTTTCTTTGTCGGCGGTTTGTGTGACTTGAGGATCGCTCATGATGGCTTTCCTTTCACCGCGATAATGATGCCCGCACCTGGAAAAGGAGGTGTAGGATGCAGGATTTACGGCATCAATTCATCGGGAATGCTTTTTCCCTGCTCCTTCCAAAACTTAACCGCACCCGGATGCAGCGGCACGGAGGCGCCCCGGAAAGCATTGTCCAGGGTCATCTCCTTGAAGGTCTTCTTGGCCGTCACCATAGCCTCCATGCCCGCGGGGGACCAGAGGGTCTTCATGACGGTATAGACCAGTTCTTCGGAAAGATTTTGATTGGCGCTTAGGATCGTTGAATCCTGAAAGGTCTTGCACGCCGGCATATTCTTGCCGTAGGTGCCGGCCGGAATGGTGACCGGGCTGTAGGCAAAGGCTTTAAAAAAGCCTGTTTTCTCAGCATCCACGCCCACGTCGATCAGGCGAATCTTGTCCTGCACACTAGCTTCGATGATCGACCGGTTGGGATAGCCCACCAGGACCCAGAAGGCATCGATCTTGCCGTCCTTGAAGGCGCTGGCCGCCGCCGAGTAGCCCATGAAGGTGGGCTTGAAATGATCCCATACACCCGTGTGACGGAAAAAGCGCTCGGCACTGGCCGCCGCCCCCGAACCGGCATTGCCCACGGCCACGCGCTTGCCCTTCAAATCCATGGTCGACTTGATTTTGCTTTTGTCCCTGACCACCAACTGGGCCGGCGCGCCGTAAAGATATCCCAGGGAACGTTGGCCGTCGTATTGGGTATCGTCCTTGGGCAGCTTGCCGTTGAATCCCAAGGCGCTATCCACGGCGTAACACAAACCGAAATCCGATTCGCCGGTGGATACGCGTTTGACATTCTCCACCGATCCGCCGGAGCCCACTGAAGAGGCGCTGATGTGCTTGTTGACTTTGGGCACATAGATAGCCATGGCGTTGGAAAAGGTGTTGAACGTACCGCCCGTGGGCCCGCCACCGATCTTAACGCTGTACTCCGCGCCAAAGACCGGTGCGCCGATGACGGCCACAACCGTCGCCGCAACCAATAGACTTAGGGAAATCTTCTTCATGCCGAATCCTCCTTTGGGTGTGACGTAAAATACATCCGGAGCTCATGGCCCCATAATGAAAACCGTCGACATGCCAAACAATCCCACACTATTGTCTCCAGGCGCAATGAACGCTTCACTTGGACGGTCTGTGACACATTGATCAAATTTTATCTTAAACAATGAGGTTTACACAATCGAATGTTATTGATGGGCAACATTTTCTGACCGATTTCATCATACCTTTCGATAATTCCCTGACGCTTCGCCAGTGAGCGACGAAACGAACAAGTTGCGAATTTCACCAATTCTTTCGATCCGGCAGGCGACTTCGTCCCCATCCTTGAGCACCACGGGTGGATTGCGGAAAAAGCCGACCCCGGCCGGGGTGCCGGTAGAGAGGATGTCGCCGGGGACCAGCGTGATGTCCTGGCTGATATCGGCGATCAGGGTCGGAAGATCGAAAATGAGGTCGGCCGTTGTGCCCGACTGCATGCATTCACCGTTGACCGTTGCCGTCAAGCGCAGATCGTGGGGATCGCCGATCTCATCCAGGGTCACCAGGGCCGGCCCGACAGGAGCAAAGGTGTCGAAGGACTTGCCCCGAAACCACTGAGAATCGGCAAACTGGGCCCGTCGCGCTGAGACGTCGTTCATCACGGTAAAACCGGCGATGTGATCCATGGCTTGGGATTTACGGATGCGCTTGCCCGCCTTTCCGATGATCAGGGCCAGCTCCACCTCCCAGTCGACCTGATCCGAGCTTTGCGGCAACAGCACCGGATCATACGGACCATTGAGAGTATTGGGTGTTTTGCAAAAGATCAGCGGTCTGTCGGGAGCTTCGAAACCGCCCTCCTTGGCGTGCGCCATATAGTTTTTGCCCAGGCAGATGATCTTGGATGGCTGGGCTACCGGCGGGCCCAGACGCTCTTGCCGCTGCCTGCCGGGTACGCGCAGTCCGGCCAAACGCGCCGGCCAGCCCTGGCTGAAAAAGCGCTCATCAATATCGGGAATATCGGCAAAAACGGCTCGCAGATCCACGATGCCGTCTGGCTGCAGGAGGCCGGGTCGCTCGTGACCCTTGGTGCCAAAACGGATTAGCTGCATTTAAAGCTCCTTGCCGTTGATCCGGGTTGAACACATGGACAAAACCATAGCTGCTTATATCCGGCACGAGGCCACAGGTAAAATGGTTTCGATACAAATGGTGTTATAATTCAATCTTTTGGACACCTTTCTGCTGGATAACCCATTGCATTAATATGAAATATCTACATTTTTTTCTTGTCTTTCGGAGGCGGCTATGCAAATAGTATCCAAATGTGCAGTCTATCGCTGCGGAGGTTTCGACCATGACCAACACCACATCTTCTTCCAGGAGTGCACTTGCCTCCCGCGTAGATTCAGAAGAGCTCAAAATTGATAGAAAATTAAAGAGACTCAGTGGTTTATTCGGAATTCTTGGTTCAGATGCGGAACAGAACATCCATACCATCGTGGAACAGTCCTGCCGGGTTCTGGGAAGCGCTTGTTCCATGTACAACCGTATCGACAAGCGGAACACCTCTCTGGCATGCTGGGCAGGGTATGACTTGCCCCCCGGTTTTCCACCGGAGAATACGACCGGTGGCCAGATTTGCTTCGAGACCACCATTAAAACGGGCAACCAGACAGTGGCCTTGGGCGATCTGTCGAAAACCCCCTATGCCCAAAGCGACCCCTTGGTGCGCAAGTACGGCCTGAAATCTTATCTCGGCCATGCGGTACAGTGCAATAACAAGATCATCGGGGCGCTTTGCGTGGTGGACACCCGCACGCGCCATTTCGACAAGGTGGATGCCTACATTATCTCGGCGCTGGCCAAGTCCCTTTCCTTGGAAGAGGAGCGCAAAGAGGCTCAGGAGGCCCTGCGCAGCAGTGAAAACCGACATCGCCGGCTCTACAAGATGCTGCGGCTCATCGCTGATAACGTACCCGACCTGATCTGGGCCAAGGACTTGGACGACCGCTACATCTTCGCCAATCAGGCGCTTTGCGAAAAACTGCTCAAATGCGGCCGCCCCGAGGATGCCATCGGCAAAACCGACATCTTCTTTGCCGAGCGCGAAAAGGAACAGGGCCACCAGCACACGTTTTACGGTACCGGCTTTCAATCGGATCAAATCATCAAGGAAAAACGCACCAGCGGCCGCTTTCTCGAACAGGGTCTGGTGCGTAACGAGAACCTGATCCTGGACGTGCACAAGGCGCCCATCTGGGATGAAAACGGCGAACTGATCGGTACGGTGGGCTGTGGCCGGGACGTCACCTGTGAGCGGCACACCACAAAGGCCTTGCTCGAGAGCGAAAAGCGCTACGAGGACTTGTATAACAGTGCGCCGGTAATGCTCTACTCCCTGGATCGTCAAGGCTGCCTGACCAGCGTGAGCAACATGTGGCTCAAAACAATGGGCTACTCGCGCGACGAAGTGTTGGGCCGACCGGCCCTGGATTTCTTTGCCCCCGAATGCCGTCGATCCGCCAAACAGATCATTTTCCCTCGCTTCTACGAATCGGGCCGCATAAAATCTCGACCGTTTCAATTTTTGGCCAAAGACGGCAAGATCAAGGACATCATGCTCAGCGCCATCGCCCAACGGGATGAGCAGGGCAACTACACCGGTGCCCTGGCCTTCATGGTGGATATTACCCAGGCCAAGGAGAGTGAAAAGGATCAGCGCCGCCTCACCGCGCGGTTGCAGCAGGCACAAAAGATGGAGGCCATCGCCACCCTGGCCGGCGGCATCGCCCACCAGTTCAACAACGCCCTTGCCGTGATTTTGGGCAACATCGAGCTGATCCAGATGGACGGCCTGGCCGATGCGAAAGTGGCCCGTTTCATCGAACCCATCAACCAGGCCGGGCAGAAGATGGTCCAATTGACGAGCCAACTACTGGCCTATGCCCGCGGCGGTAAATTTCAAACACAAGTCGTACCGGCTTACGATTTTGTTCGGGAGGCCCTGAGTCTGGTGAGCCACAGCATTGCCTCGTATGTGGAGCTGAAAATCGAACTGGACCCGAACGTCGATGCCATCGAGGTGGACAGAACCCAGATGCAAATGCTCTTGTCGGCCATTCTTTCCAATGCGTCCGAGGCTATTGAGAAGGAAGGCAGCGTCACGGTCGGACTAAAAAACGTCAACCTGCTGCCTGATGATTGCATCCGCTATCAGGGATTGACACCGGGCCGGCACGTACTGCTGCAAATCATTGATTCGGGCAAAGGCATGGACGAGGCCACACGCGAGCGGATCTTCGAACCCTTTTTCACCACCAAGTTTCAAGGTCGCGGCCTGGGTATGGCCGCCGTTTACGGCATTGTCAAAAAGCATGGCGGCTATGCCTACGTGGATTCGACCCTGGGCCAGGGC
>JABDRH010000555.1 GCA_013041835.1 Desulfatitalea sp.
AACTGCACCAGGGAGGCGATGACCAGAATGAAGGCGATGGTGCGCAAAAATTCGAGTTCATAGGGTATCAGCAGCCAGTTGTAGATCATCCAGGTGATCACACCGGCCATCACGAGAACGAAGATAACAGCCATGGCCATGCCCAGGGCCGTCTCCATCTTCTTGGAGGTGCCCAGGAATGGGCAGTTGCCTAAAAACTGGGCCAGCAGGATGTTGTTTACGAAGATACCGGCGATAATTATTTCGATGTATTCCATTGGAATCTCCTGATGCTACTTGCTCGGGACGAGGTTCATCATGCAGAGCATGAGTCCCAGGCAGACAAAGGCGCCTGGGGCCTGGACCATGAATTCGAAGGGAACAAAATCGGGAAACGTATGGGCAATGTTCACGATGGGGCCTTCGAATAGCGGGGCGCCCCAAATGGTGATGGTGCCTTTGCCGATGATCTCACGCACTGCCGACAGCGCGGCCAGCGAGCATGTGAAACCCAGACCAATGCCCAACCCATCGGCAATGGAAAGAATAATGCCGTTTTTGGAGGCGAAGGCTTCGGCACGTCCCAGGACGATACAATTGACAACGATGAGGGGAATGAACACGCCCAGGGTCTGGTACAAGGGAAATGCAAAGGCTTTCATCACCTGCTCGACCACGATGACGAAGGTGGCAATGATGATGATGTAGCAAGCAATACGCACCTTGGAGGGAATCACCTTGCGCAACGTCGAGACGAGGATATTGGAGCAAAGCAGCACGAAAGTAGTGGCTAGCCCCATGCCGAGACCGTTTTGCACCGAAGTGGTGACTCCCAACACCGGGCAGAGGCCCAATACCAGGCGAAACGGGGGCACCTCCTTCCAGAGGCCCTTGGTAAACTCTTGAACAATCGATTTGGCCATGGCAATAGACTCCTTCTATTTGGCGACGCCTTGCAGCTTTTCGGTCAATTGCGGCTTGATTTCCTGGTATGTTGCGACGGCCTTGTTCGTGGCATCACACACGGCCCGGGACGTGATGGTGGCGCCGCCGATGGCGCTGATTTCACCGCCGTCGCCGGTTACCTGGATCTTTTTATTGATGGATTTGCCTGTGAACTGGGCGGCCCACTCGGGATTGTCCTTGGCTTCGGCGCCCAAACCACCGGTTTCGGTGTGGGTGGTCACGCCGATGCCGTGCAGTGCCTGTTTTTCCATGTCGATGGCCACCAGCAGGCCGATGGGGCCACCGTAACCTTTGCCTTCACTTTCCATGACGACGACCTTTGGTTTTCCCTCATAGACGCCGTAAAAGACTTTTGACGCGTTCTTGCCTTCACCGAGTGTAAGAACGTCATCCACAGGCTTATTGCTGGCCCCCTGCAGGATTTGACGAACGGCCGGTCCTTTAACTAGTTGCATGATTTGCTTCTCCTGGATCGGCTTCAAATTTTTTTCCAGGTAGGAGAGACTTCCGCCGGAAATTATGCTCAACACGGTCAGCACCAGCACCATTTTGATCATCTCACCCATTGTTATGCCACCTTTCCAATCGCTTTGGGTCTGATCTTATCGACCAGTGGGTTGATCAGGTTGATTAGCAGAACTGCAAAGATCACTCCTTCGGGGTATTGGCCCATGTTGCGGATCAGCATGGTCATGACACCTCCCAGGGTGCCGTAGATCAGCATTGGCGTCGTATTGACCGGTGATGAACTATCCTCGGGTGCCAGGAAAAAGGCGGCGATCAGGGAGAAGCCAGTCAACAGGTGGAACATCGGTCCGGCGTAGACTTCGGGTGCGGCCATGTGGAACAGGGCGGCTGTGATGAATAGGCCGGCAATGAAAGAGAGCGGGATCTCCCAGCGTACGAATCCTCTGGCGATGAGATAGATGCCGCCAAGAATCAGCGCAAGTCCGCACCCTGCGCCAATGCCGCCGATTTGCCACCCGAAGAATAGTTCAGTCAAGGGGATACCAGCCACTGCGCGTGTGCCGAAGGCCTTGGCGGCCGTCAACGGGTAGAAGGGCGTAAAATCTAAGCTGTAATGGATGAGTTGGGCGTCAAAATCAAAGAAGGTCTTCCATGCCACCGAGAGGATGGCATAGGCCAGTACGGCGGGATTGAAGGGGTTGGCGCCGATGCCGCCGAAGATCAGTTTGCCGATGACCACGGCGGTGAAGGTGCCGGTCACCACCAGCCACCAGGGCGCGGCGGCGGGCAGCAGCATGCCGAACAGCAGGCCGATGAGGACCGCGTGGCCGTCCCCCACCGTGTTTTTACGCTTGGCAAGGGCGTTGACGCCCCACTCCCATCCGACGGCGCTGGCCACCGACAGGCTCAACACGGCCAACGCCGGAATGCCGAAAGCGGCCAGGCCCATCAGGGCCGCCGGCAGGGCGGCGATGATGATGTTGAAGTTGCGCTCGGGCACGGCGCTGCCGATGTGCCAGAAGGGCGCATGGGAGACGATCAGCTTTTTCGGGTTATTCATTCGCTTCCTCCACCGGAACTTCGCGTGCCAGTTCGAATTTGGCCAGTTTGATATACTGAAGGATCGGAATGCGCGAGGTGCATACAAAACTGCACAGGCCACACTCCACGCAGGCATAAAGGTCGTAAAGGTCGGCGCCCTCCTGGTACTCTCCGGCTTCCAGGAAGCGGACGAGAATGTTCACCGCGATATTGGCCGGGCATACGCGGATACATTCGCCGCAGTTGATGCACGGGTAGTCGCTGGTGGCGGTGATCCGGCTTGCGTCCTGGGCCATGATGGCATCCGTGTCGGCCATGACGGGCTGATCTTCGGAAAAGACGGCCGTTCCGGTCATGGGGCCGCCGAGGACGAGTCGGTCCCGCTCCTGAAGCGTGATACCGGTTGCCTTGAGGATTTCACCGATGGGTGTGCCGATGCGTGCCGATACCAGGCGTTTTCGACCCTGTTTGTCCAGGACGGTTACCAGTTTCTCGTTGGGAACGCGTTTTTCCGTCAGCGCCTGTCCGATAGCAGCAACCGCTTCAGCGCGCATGAACAGAACGCCCTGATCCTGAAAGGTCTGCCCTTGATCGAGAATTCGGTTGAAGCGCTGATAGAAGATCATCAGCGGCTGGCCGTAGGGGTAGGCGTTGGGCACGGCGATGACTTCGGCTTCAAAATGGCCGTCAAAATTTTGAAAGCTTTCCCCCGGCACGGTCAAGACAATCTTTTCGGCGCCGGCTTTGGCTTTCAATAGATGAATGCCTTTTGCAATATCGGCCATGCGGCTTTTGACCACGAAAAGATTGGTATCGACCAGCAGATCGGTGTCACCGCCGTATATAATAATAGTGTGGATTGGTTTCTGCGGATCGGTCAATTGATGCAGATCGGGTGATCCCGGCACCCCGGACAGGTAGTCGGCCAAACCGGAAAGATCGGCGGATTCGCAGGCCGCGGCAAAGCCTTCGTCGAACTCGTCGGCTTTTTCGGTTTCAACGACGATGGCGGTGTATTTGCGACCGTAATCTCCGAGATGGGCGCTCACCTGTCGGATCGTGCCGGTTACCGAGGAAACAACGCCCGGTCCCGGTGCGTCGTCCCATGTCAGAAGTTGCCCGGTCAGCACGCGGGTGCCCGGCTTGAGCTGGGGTGACGCTGCGCCCCCCATCTTTCGCGGCAGCATCAGGGTGACGACAGGCGGCGAGGTGATGGTGACCGGCCGGGGCAAGGACGTACTGAGCAATTCATAGGTGAACTTGGGGTTGGCATAGCCGAAAAACGGTTTGGATAGCATGGCTTAACCTTTACTGGTCGGCTCTAGTGAATGAAAAGAAATCAAACGCTGGCATATCGGTGAGACAGCCAGCTTACAAAACGTGGCATTTGCCGCAATTGTCCGATCCGCCGCCCGGCCCGTGGCCGTATTGTTCGTGGCACTGTTCGCACTGTTTGTGGAAAGCATCGGGCCGTCTCGGCGTATTTGGATCTTCCAGCTCCGATTCATCCGAGTGACAATCAAAACACGATTCAGGATAGGTGGCGCTTTCCGGTTTGGGCTTTGGCAGATGGCACAGCCCGCATGCCACCGGCTCGATCTCTTCACCATCATGCAGGTGATGGCAATCCAGGCACGCCAGGGCGTAGCCGTTGACGCCGGCGTGGGTTTGATGGTCAAAAAGGACCTTGCCGGTCTTGGTTTGATACATCAGCCGTATCGGCTCCTCGGGTTTTTCCACTGGAAACGCGGCGTAACACACGATCGCCACCAGCAGCAATTGCACGGCCACGCCGTAAATGATCAGTCGGTGCTTCTTGGAAGTCATCTGTGCAAGTCCCTTATTCCATTAAAATTATTTAGAAAGCTGACACCGAGCGCCAAAAGCCAAGGCAATCGACTACCATAACGGTGGGGGCCTTTCAAGTTTTTTTGTTAACTCACACCAGGCCTTGCATGCTCATCCAGCAGGGCGATCCATGGGGACGGCGGCACAGACACCCCCTGGCCCTTACGCGTCGGTATTGAACACCAAGCCAACCCAACCGAGTTTGTCGAAGCGGATCATTGTGCAGTTTTGTACAAACAGACTGGAAAGGAATGTGCATCGTCT
>JABDRH010000558.1 GCA_013041835.1 Desulfatitalea sp.
GACCGCAACATGTCGCTCAGCAACCGGCGCAGCGTAGTATGATGGCAAACCGCCAAGGCCCGAATACCGCGAATATCGACAGGAAGAACCAGGCGAGTGCGCTGGTCCTGCTTCTGACGGCCGAAACGGGCCGTAAAAGCAAAGGTGCTGCCCACTCCCGGCTCGCTCTCCACGCTGATCTCGCCATGCATCATCTCTACCAGTTGCTTGCATATGGTCAGCCCAAGCCCGGTCCCCCCATATTTTCGAGTGGTCGAGCCGTCGGCCTGACTGAAGACGGAAAAAAGGCGATCCATCTGATCGGGAGCGATACCGATACCAGTGTCGCTAATGGCGAATTGGAGCGTGACTTGTCCTGGATCTTGATGATCCGGCGCATCAGCCACCTGAGCTCTGACGATGATCTCACCATGGTCGGTGAATTTAACGGCATTGTAAAGCAAATTGATGAGGATCTGACCAAGACGCAAGGGGTCGCCAACCAAGGATAGGGGGACATCTCCGGCAATGTCAAAGAGAATCTCCAAGCGCTTATCTTCCGCCTTCATGCTCAAGAGTTGGGAAAGGTTGTCCAACACCTCGTTCAAGTCAAAGGGGATGGTCTCCAATTCCATCTTGCCGGCTTCGATCTTGGATAGATCTAAAATATCGTTGATGATTTGAAGCAGCAAATGGGCCGACGTCTTGATCTTGCTCAGGTAATCCTGTTGCTGGGCGGTCATTTGGGTCTGCTGGGCCAGGTGGCTGAAGCCGATGATGGCGTTCATCGGGGTTCGGATTTCATGACTCATGTTGGCCAGGAACTCGCTTTTGGCCGTGTTGGCTTTTTCAGCGGCTTCGGCCATCCGGTTGGATCGGTCGATAGCCGCCTCCAGCTCACGGTTCATCGCTTCGGCGACTTTATTGGCCTTAATCAGCTTCTTTTCAGCCACATTGAACCGTTCGATATACTCGATGGTCTCGATATTTTGGTTCACCCGACAGTAAAACTCTTCGGCCTCAAAGGGTTTTTGAATAAAATCATTGGCCCCGCTTTTAATAAAGTGGGCCGCCAGGATCGTATCTTCCTGAGCGGATATGCCGATGATCGCCAATGATTCCTTGCTACGGGTATTACGCAGCGCCTGGGTGAGCTCAAACCCATCCATGCGGGGCATATGATAATCGGTGATCACCAGTTTGATGTCGGGGTGTTCGCCGATCCGGTCCAGCGCCTCCCGGCCGTCGTTGGCTTGGATGACATTATATTGATGTACCTTGAGCAGGCTGATGATATGCTGCCGGGTGGACACGCTATCATCTACCACCAGCACCTTGATCGATCGGTTGAGGTGAATCCGCCGGATCAGGGATATGAGGTAATCCACATCCTGAGCGCTTTGTTTGAGGACATAATCGATGATTTTTTTGGACCAGACGCGTTCGCGGATCTCGTGGCTGAATTCGGCGGTGAAAACGATGGATGGAATGTCATGGGACAGGATCAGGTCGACGATCTCCCCATTGGGAGCGTCCGGAAGGTTAAGGCCCAGCAAGGCGATAAAATAGTGTTGCTTCATCTCGGCCAACAGGGCCTGTGTATCTTCGTAGGTCACACACCAATCCACCTCGAAATCGAGATGTTTGGCGATTTCGTTTTTAATCATTTCGCTGATAAATTTGCTGTCTTCAACCAGCAGAATTCGACCCATGATACACTCCACCAAGATGAATCCCGATTGTCCTATCGAAATTCACCTTCATCGCGCTTAAAGAAGCTCACAACCTGTCATCGGTCGATTTTAAACAAACTTTATGGTAAGCCTGATTGTAACTTTACGTTCATTCGATGTTCTTAAGGAACAACGGACCTTCGGCCGCACACCAATACGATCCGGCACACCTACCGTGCGGCCGCTATGATAAAGGATAACCGCTTGACGAAGAAAACGGAGTAGGGCTATGACGTCATACGACAAAGGGATAGTGATCATGGTATGGATTCTTGCGGCCGGATGGATGCTGCCGCAAATCCCCTCATCCGCCTCGGCCGATCCGCCGTCCCTGGACCGCGCCACGGCCATTGCCACGGCCCTGCGTTTCAATCCCCAGGTGCAGGCCGCCCGCTCACAGGTTCAAGCGCTGACGGCCCGGACCACCCAAGCCAACGCGGGCCTGCTGCCCCAACTGGATGTGTCTGAAACCTTTTCCAACACCAACACGCCGCTGGGGGCCTTTGGCACCAAGCTGAACCAGGGAACGGTGACATCCCAGGACTTCAATCCCGGCATGCTCAACGATCCGGATGCCATCAACAACTACCGAACCGCCCTGACCCTCTCATGGCATCTGTTTGACGGTGGCAATACCTGGATCGGCCGGCAGCAGGCCCGGATGAACGAATCGGCGGGACAATTGGCCCTGACCCGTACACAACAACAGACCATTGCCCAAACGGCCACCGCCTATGCGGGCTGCCTGCTAACGCGGGAGAACCGAGAAGTGGTGGACCAGGCTTTGAAAACCGCCCAGGCCCATCTCAAGGTGGTCGAAGACCGGCAACGCAGTGGGTTGGCGGTGAAAAGCGATGTGTTGCGCGCCCAAGTGCGCATTGCCGACCTGCGGCAGCAACTGCTGCAGGCCGAAAGCAGCCAGCGCGTGGCCCTGGCCATGCTGGGCGCCGCCATGGGCAAACCCGACATGGTGACCGAGGGCATGCACCTGACAACCCGCATTGACGACGCGGCGCCGTTCACCGGCAATCTGGCATCTTGGCTGACGCGCGCCCAGGACCGTTCGGACCTCAAGCAACTTGAGCTGCTCGAACAGGTCGCCCTCAAGCAGGTGGACCGCGCCCAAACGGGCCACTATCCCACCCTGGCCCTGCAAGGCAACTATGAAATCAACACCGAGGACTTCAGCGATACCAAAGACGGCTATGCCGTCGGGGCTGTGCTTAAAGTCAACGTATTCAGCGGCCAGCGCATTTCCGGCCAATCGGCCGAAGCCAGGGCGGCGCTGGCCCGGATCAGCGCCATGCGGGATGGCCTGGCCCTGGGCGTTCGCGTGGATACCCAAAAGGCTTTTTACGAAGCCCAAAGCGCCTGGCAGAGCATCGAGGTCGCCCGCAGTGCGGTCGCCCAGGCCGAAGAGGGACTGCGCATCGTGGCCAACCGCTATCAAAACGGGCTGCTGCCCCTGGTGAGCCTGCTTGACGCCCAAGTGGCCCTGCAGGAAGCCCAGACACGGCACTTCAAGGCATTGCACGATTACAACGTGGCTAGAATTGCCCTGGCGTTGGCGGGGGGCGTGATTGATAAAAATTTTCGATAAAATCGTTTTTGGAGAGCAAAATGAAGAGAGCCCATCTTATTTCGCTATTGGCAATCGCCGTATTGACCATCGCCGCCTGCGGCGGTGACATCCAGCCGGGCAACACCCTGCCGCCGCCCGGAACGAAGATTCAGGCCGCCACGGCTGAAGCCTTCATCAGCCAGGAGCCGTTTCTCTACGAAGCCGTGGCGACCATTAACGCACGAACGGCCAGTACCGTCTCGGCCAAGCTGATGGGTACGGTGCAGACGATGCACGTCCAGGAGGGTGATACTGTCCACAAAGACGATTTGCTGGTCACCATCGATCCGCGCACGGTGGTGGCCCAGTTGGACCAGGCCAAGGCCGGCCTGCGGGAAGCCCAGCGCGCACTGGCATCAGCGGTTTCCGCGCAAGAAGCCGCGGCGGCGGCCGAAGAGCTCGCCTCGGCCACGGCCCGGCGCTACGAACAGTTGCTAAAAGACAACTCGGTTTCCCGGCAGGAGTTTGACGAAGTCGCTTCGCGCAGGCGACAGGCCAAAGCCACCCTGGCGCAGACCGAAGCCATGGTGGAAGCGGCGCGCTCCAGGGT
>JABDRH010000570.1 GCA_013041835.1 Desulfatitalea sp.
GTGCCGGTCTTTGCCGACATCGATGAGACCCTCTGCCTGGACCCGGCCGCCGTGGAAGCGCGGCTGAGCCCGCGCACCGCCGCCGTGATCGCGGTCCACATGTGCGGTAGCATGGCGCGCATCGACGAACTGAAAACCCTGTGCGACGCACGGGGGATCACCCTCATCGAGGACGCGTGCCAGTCCGTGGGCGCCACCTTCCGGGGCAAGGCCCTGGGCACCTTCGGCCGCGCGGGCTGTTTCTCCTTCGATCCGGTGAAGACCATCACCTGCGGCGAAGGCGGGGCCGTCATCACCGATGACGATGATCTCTACCGCCTCGCCCACGCCTGGGCCGATCATGGACACGATCACATCGGCAGCGACCGCGGGGCCGAAGAGCACCCTATTATCGGGTACAACTTTCGCATCAGCGAGCTGAATGCCGCCGTGGGCCTTGCCCAACTG
The DNA here is from genome assembly GCA_013041835.1 of Desulfatitalea sp. Classification (GTDB taxonomy): domain Bacteria; phylum Desulfobacterota; class Desulfobacteria; order Desulfobacterales; family Desulfosarcinaceae; genus Desulfatitalea. The sequence goes on from JABDRH010000570.1 coordinate 448, forward strand.
CGCAAGCTGGACCACATCCTGGCCACCCAGCGGGCCGCCAAACAACAATTGAAGCGGGCCATGGCCGAATTCGACCAGATCCGTTTCCGCTACCTGCCGGACGAAGCCGGGGATTCGGCCACCTTCCTCAGCTTCATGCTGCCCGACGAAGCCCGCGCCCGACAAACGGCCGCCGATCTTAACGCCGCCGGTGTGGACGGTTGCTTTTACTGGTACGACAACAACTGGCACTACCTGCGCAAGTGGCATCATCTTAAACAAATGAAGGCGGCGGCCAGGCTGCCGCTCGCGTTGTATGATTTCCAGCCGGACTACCAAGCGCTGAACCTGGCCCCATCGGACGCCATCATGGCGCGCACCATTTCCATGCAGATCAAGCTGTCGTGGAGCGAGTCCGACATTGCGGCGCGTATCGCCAAAATGCGCCAGGTTCTATCAGCCTAGTGCTTTGGGGCATATATTTTTTAACGTATCTTCTTCGTGCTCTTCGATGCTTTGGAAAGTGAGTGGTGACCCATGTTTCGCAACTTCAAGACCATTAGTCGCATGGTATTCGGCAGGGGATGCTTTGATCAATTAGGTGATATTCTTTCCGAACAGCGACATGCGGACCGCGCCGGAATCGTCTTTGTCGTGGACGATGTGTTTCAGGACACGGCGTTGCCCAAGCGACTGCCCTTTGAACCCGGTGACTTGCTCTTGTGGGTCAACGTGGATGATGAACCCAAAACCGCCTACGTGGATCAACTCACCGCCCAGGTGCGCCAGTCCATGAGCGCGGACGGACAGCCGCTGGCGGCCGGCGTCGTCGGCATCGGTGGCGGCAGCACCATGGATTTGGCCAAGGCCGTTTCCCTGATGTTGACCAATCCCGGCTCGTCGGCCGACTACCAGGGATGGGACCTGATCAAGCAGCCGGCCGTCTACCATGCCGCCGTGCCGACCCTTGCGGGCACCGGCGCGGAAGTGTCGCGCACCACGGTGTTGACCGGCCCCCAAAAAAAACTAGGCATCAATTCCGACTTCACCGTATTTGACCAGGTGGTGCTGGACCCGGCGCTCATTGCCGACGCCCCCCGGGAGCAGCGCTTTTATACCGGCATGGACTGCTACATCCACTGTGTGGAGTCTCTGGCCGGCACCTACCTGAACGCGTTTTCCCAAGCCTACGGCGAAAAGGCCCTGGACATGTGCCGTGAGGTCTTTCTTCAAGATGTGCCCGACAGCGACGACAAGCTGATGATGGCCTCCTTTTTCGGCGGCATGAGCATCGCCTATTCCCAGGTGGGGGTATGCCATGCATTGTCCTACGGCCTGAGTTTCGGCTTGGGCATTCACCACGGCATCGGCAACAGCATCGCCTTCGATCAGCTCGACGCCTACTACCCCGAAGGCGTGGCCGAATTCCGGCGCATGCTCGACGTCCAAGGCGTTTCCCTGCCCCGGGGGATCACCGCGGCGGCCGATGACGCACTCATGGAAAAAATGATCGATGTGGCTCTGGGGCTCGACCCGTTGTGGGAAAATGCGTTGGGCAAGGATTGGAAAACCATCATGACCCGGGATAAAGTGCGAGCGCTTTACCGGCGAATGTAACACACAGATCCGGCGGTCCGGCACGCGGCAAGTGCAGCCCTGCACCCGGACGGCCACAGGAGATGCGATCATGACCCGTCCGATGCGTCGGCGTGCGGCCGGCACCTTCAATGGCTTGATCCGATTTGCCGTAAGGGGCCTTGCCCATGGCGCGGCAAGGCTGCGCACCATGGGGCTGTACCTGAATGCCCCGATATTTGTGCATCGCCGTCCCGAAGGCGTCAGCGGTCCAGCCTGGCTGCTGTTGCCCGCTTCATCCACAACCTTGAACTGCGGCCTGGCCGGGTTGATCGGCGTACACCACCCACCGGCCGAAACCGCCGCGCCGGCCGACCTTGCGGCTCTCGCGGCCTTGATCGAGACCATCCGCTCCCGTCCCCTGGATCACTGCCTGCAAGAACCATTGTCCATTCAGGACGACTATCTAGGCGGGCCATCGCCGTCCGAACAGCTTTACACCCTGGCCTGCGACTTGAAACGGGAGCAACGATTCCTCGCCCTGTTCGGTGATTCCGCCGCCCTGCAAAAAGTCGAAGCCATGGCCGCCCGGCTGACCGGCCTCGTCGAACAGGAGGTTGCCGCCCTCCAGGCCCGGATGGGATACCTGGCGCCCGCCGACGCGGATACCGTTGACCAGCGCATCGAAAAGCTCAAGGATGTCGCCTGGTGCCTTAAGACCGAACTGCTCGAAAACATTCGCAGGGTCGGCGCCCTGCTGCCTTCCTCGGCGCAGGCGCCCGGTCCCGGTGAAGTGAAAATCTTCCGCAACCTGAATATCGTGCTCAACAGCATTGACCGGCTGGAAGTGCGCGGCCGCGATTCCGCCGGAATTTCGCTGCTCTTTGTGTTTGACCCGGCCGGCTTCGACGCAGTGAGCGCCGCGTGGACCCGGGCCGGCCTCGACGATCAGATCACAACGCGTTCGCACCGGCCGGTGTTGGGCAATCAATCCATCAGCATCCATCGTGGCGGCGACGGACTGACCGGTATCACCCTGACGTATAAAGTGGCCGCCGAAATCGGCAGCCTGGGCGACAATGTCCGGCGGTTGCGCGAGGAGATCCACCAGGACCCGGTGCTGCACTGCACGACACGGCGGCCCCACCGCTACCACACCGTCTCGTCCCACACCCGCTGGGCATCGGTGGGCGCCATCACCATCGCCAACTGTCACCCGGTGGACAATGCCACCGCGGCCCACGGATGCCCCGACACAGGCATGATCCACGCCTGCCTCAACGGCGACATCGACAACTACCTGACCCTGAAAGCCCAATGGGAAAGCCAAGGCGACCCCGTTGCCGAAGAGATCACCACCGACACCAAAATCATTCCCTTGCACATCGAATACCACCTGCGAAAGGGGCACCCCGTGGAAACGGCCTTTCGCCTGGCCGTCAGTGATTTCGAAGGCTCCCACGCCATTGCCATGCACACCGACCTGGCCCCGGGAAAATTCTTCCTGGCCCAGAAAGGCAGCGGCCAGGCGGTCTTCGTGGGCCTGGCCGAAGATCACTACCTGCCCACCTCTGAAGTCTACGGCTTTGTCGAGCAGACCCGCGCCTATATCAAACTCAACGGCGAAAAGATCACAGACGGCGTCAACGGCCCGACCCAAGGCCAACTTTTCATCCTCGACCAAAATAGCCGGGGCGGCCTGGACGGCATTGCGGCCATGTACTACGACGGCACGCCCATTGAATTGGGGCCCGCCGACATCCAACACACCCAAATCACCTCCCGGGACATCGACCGGCAGGATTTTTCCCACTATTTTTTAAAAGAGATTTCCGAAGCGCCCGTCTCCGTGGCCAAAACCCTTCAGAACCGGTGGAAGATCGCCGACAATGAACCCGGCCGGTACAAGATCGCGCTGCCTGAAAGCGCATTTCCCGCGCGCATCCTGCGCGCCCTGGCACAGGATCGCATCCGGCGGGTTTACTTCATCGGACAGGGGACGGCCGGCATCGCGGCCCAGGCCATCAGCGCCATTCTCGAATACTACCTGAACGAACCCTCGCTGCGCATCAGCGCGCTGAAAGCCTCGGAGCTCAGCGGTTTCCAATTGGACGAAAGCCAGGATGCGGACAGCATGGCCGACGCATTGGTCATCGCCATCAGCCAATCGGGCACCACCACCGACACCAACCGCGCCGTGGACATGGTGCGGGCGCGCGGCGCCCTGACCATGGCCATCGTCAATCGTCGCGATTCGGACCTGACCTTCAAGGTGGACGGCGTGGTCTACACCAGCAGCGGCCGGGACATCGAAATGTCCGTGGCCTCCACCAAAGCCTTCTACTCCCAAATCGTGGCCGGCGCCCTGATCAGCCTCAAAGTGGCCGAAGCCAAAAATCGGCGCTCGCCCCGCTTCGTGGCCGAGGAAATCAAGGCCCTGCTGGCGCTGCCCGACCAGATGCGCCGCGTGCTGGCCATGGGTCAGACCATTCAGGCCTCGGCCGAGCGGCTCGCCCCCACGCGCACCTATTGGGCCGCGGTGGGCAGCGGCCCCAACAAGTCCGCGGCCGATGAAATCCGCATCAAACTGAGCGAACTGTGCTACAAAACCATCTCCTCGGACTACGTGGAAGACAAAAAGCACATCGATCTGTCCTCCGAGCCGCTGATCATTGTCTGCGCCGCCGGGGCCCACAGCACCGTCATCGGCGACATCGTCAAGGACACGGCCATCTTCCGCGCCCACAAGGCCGCGCCCGTGGTCATCACCGACGAAGGCGAAAGCCGTTTCGACGCCTATGCCGAGGATATCTTCTACGTACCGGGCGCGCCGCCCCATCTGGCGCCTATCCTGAACACCCTGGTGGGCCATTTGTGGGGATATTACGCGGCCCTGGCCATCAACAGCGGTTCGCGTTTTCTGGACGGCTTTCGGATCGACGTGCAGCAGACCATCGACCGGTTCAACCGTGACGGCCTGGATGTTTACGAAGTGGTCCTGGAGCAGACCTTCCGCGAAAAAGTGGCCCGCTTTTACGCCGAGTTTCGCAGCCGACTCAACAACGGCCGCCTGCCCAGCACGATCCGGCACGATGGAGACCTGCTGCTGCTGCTCAAATATCTCTCCGGCCGTCTGCCCGTCTCGGATTTCGAGCTGGATTTCGGTAAAAAAGGCACCGCCTTGAACATGCTCAACACCCTGTTCGCGTTTTTGGGCGAAGCCATCAACGGCATGTCGCGGCCCGTCGATGCCATCAAGCACCAGGCCAAGACCGTGACCGTGGGCACCAGCCGTATCAGCGAAAAAGTCGAAGGCATATTGTTCGACGCCCTGACCCGGTACGGCATCGAAACGGCCCAGCTCATCAACCGCAATATCCTGGTGCTCAAAAACCTGCAGCACATCGTGGCCGACATTAAAGGCGCCATCGTCTACCGCATCGACGGCCTCGACCTGCTGGGCGAACCCACCGACAGCAGCACCATCGAAATCCTGCGCAAGGACGGCGTGTTGCAAGACTTGACCTCTCGGGTGGAAATCGACCACCAGCTCAAAGGGACCAAACGCATCGTGGTGCGCCAGGGCAATGTCTACATCGGCAAGGGGAGAAAAGACAGCCGCAGCATTCTGATCATCCCGGCCATCTCCACCGATCCGTCCGCCCCCAACCACATCGAATTTCTCCTGTTGCTCAATATCGGGTTCAAGGCGCAGGTGCCGCTGCCGCAGAAAATCAAAGCCCTGGGCGGCAAGTACGAACACATTAAAAACATCGTTCAGGAAAACAGCATCCCTTGGGACGACATCCACCTGGAGATGGTGCCCATGGAAGAACTCTTCGGACGATCCGCCGAAAAGATCGGCGAATCCATCGCCCAGCAGCTTGGCGACAGGTAGCAAAACGCTTTCACCATGAACCCTTCGGAAGCCAAAGCCCGGTTGATTCACTACGGCAAAGCCATGCTGGCCCACAACCTGACAACGGGCTCGGGCGGCAACCTCAGCGTGCGTCTGCCCGCGGACGGCCGCGTGCTGATCACGCCCAGCGGCATGGCCTATTCGGATCTGACCCCGGAAGACATCGTGACGTGCGATGCAAACGGCCGGGTCGTGGCCGGCCGCCGCAACCCTTCCAGTGAACTGGGCTTTCACCTGGCGCTGTACGCCCGGCGGCGCCAGATCGGCGCCGTCGTGCACACCCATTCGGTCTACGCCACCACGCTGGCCTGCATGCACCGGGAAATTCCGGCCGTGCATTACCTGGTCGGATTCGCCGGCCCCAAGGTCCCCCTGGCCCCTTACGCCACGTTCGGCACCCCCGAACTGGCCCGTGCGGTATCCGACACCATCGGCGACCACAACGCCGTGTTGCTGGCCAACCACGGCATGGTGGCCGTTGGCCCGGACCTGACCACCGCCTTCAACGTGGCCGAAGAGATCGAACTGGTGGCCCGCATCTACTACCAGACCCTGGTCGCCGGCGAGCCGAAACTGCTCAACGACGCCCAGATGGACGCTGTCTTGGAAAAGTTCAAGACCTACGGCAAACAAGAAACGTAAAACCCGCCCCGCCGGTTCCGCCCCGCCTTTAATGGATTGCGCGACCGACAAAGCGACTGGCAGAGCAACCGGCCATAGTGAAAATAATCCAACTGATCCAATCGATCAAAACGACCCGGAAAATCAGAATGATTCAATGGTCATATCCGTAAATCCCTCAAGGGTCAGCGGCGTGGCGCCATATTTTTGTAACGCAGCCGGATGAGATGGATCGGCGCATGAAAATGTGAAGTTGTTTTTGCGCGAGCCCTTAGCCAGCAAGGCATTGATCATGTTCCCGCGAATCTCCTGGTGGTGCTCCATAAAATTAAAGAACTCGTTGCGAGGGATCACCAGCGCCTCGCCGCGTTCCTTGGTCATCACTGTGGCGCAGCGCGCACTGCAGACAGGCATCTGTGCGCAGCAATAAAGGGGAACGGTTGGACATCAATGCCCAAGCATAGCAAGGTGTCAGTGTCTGTTCGAGGATGGAAACGATCCGAGCTAAAAACCATGCCGGTCCTCATCGTTTATGAATATCTTGTGGCGCTGAATGCTCCTCCCCGACGGTAACGAAGTGCAGGGC
>JABDRH010000574.1 GCA_013041835.1 Desulfatitalea sp.
CAACTGGACATGCCCTTTGAGCTGTGCACGCCATTCATCGCCGTAGTAGCTGCTCGATTCCGGCTGTAAAACACCAAACCCGTTTTGGCGGCGCTCCTTATTGCGCAGGACCGTCTTGATCGATCCGGACAGGTCCCATGTTTTGCGCGTGTAGGCGGCCCGGACGCCGAAGATGTTTACATCCCCGGGTTCGTAATATGCCACCTCCGCCAGCGTGTCTTTGTCAAACTGGGTGAAAGAGCCGAAAAGGCTTCCGGTCCAGCGGGGATTGATCAGGTAGTCCACCGCGGCCGTAATGTTCAGGGCATTGCCCGGGTCGTAGTCCAACAAAGTGTCAGAGGCATCATAGCTGCCTCGCCATAGATAGCCGATGCCGACGGCCGCGTAGAGCGCATCCCACTGCTTGAGCAAAGAGATATTCGGATTGGCGTTGAACCCCTCGCCCATGCGGGTGATCGTCACCTGGTCCGGATTGGATATGGCGATCACCTGGCTGTCGGACAGTCCGGTCTGACCGGTGGGCAGGTTAAAATCCAAGGCGAACAAGACATCTACGGGCCAACCGGCAACCCTCTCGTAGGCCAGGTTGACCTTGGTGTCTGCCAGGCCGCTAAAGGATTCACCGGCCTCGTTTACCGGCGTGAATTCATTGTATACATAAGCCGTGATCAGCCTGAAACTCAGATGTTGAATCTCTCCCCCGGCTTCGATGGGGATATGGTACTGATATCCGTCCGTACCATTTTCGCTGTCCCACCAATCGAGGTGAAACCCTGTTTGCCCGCTATAAACCGCGGCCGCAACCGGCATCGTGGGCAAAACGAATGCTGAAAGTACCAAAATCCAGGTCATGGCAGTGCGCATGGTGAAAATCCTTTCTGTCCGTCAGGCATCTCAAACTGTGAATCGGGTCAGAATTGTTGGCGGGTTGTTTGCTTATCTCCGGTAGCTTGCCGCTTTTTCATTGGTCGGTTCGCATGTCCAGCAGGTCCTGATTGATCCGCTGGTCAAGCGGTGGCGGTTGAACGGCGGCCGGACTGGGTATGCGGCTAACCGGTGTGGCCGGTTTGAGGTCGGTTGAAAAAGAAGTGGCATTTCGGGTGGCGCGCAGCAAGCGGCGTCTATGCTCAAAAGCAGTTTGTTCCTTTGTTTTTTTCTCTGTTTTCGTTGCCTGCGGCTGAGCCTTGATGGCGGGTGACGAGAGGCGGACGCGCTCGATTTCCTGCAGGGTTGTTTTTGCCAGGGTCAGGCCGGGATCCAACTGGACCGCCCGGTTCAGATGCTGCTTGGCCTCGTCGAATTGTCGATGGTCAGCCGCGTCAATACCCTGGAACAGATCCATCAGCGCATCGGGTTTGTGACTCAGCGGGGTTTCGATCATTTTTTTCTGCTTGGGCGTCAGTTCCAGCTTCAGGTCCAGGATGATCTGGCTGAGCAGCGCCTTTTCCAATTTGAAAATGTCATTGATCGTTGCTTTTGCCTTGGCGCTGCCAATGGTCTTCCCGGACGCCACATCAATCAGTTGCGTGCCCGCCGACACCTGGGTGGCGGCGGAGCCTGAAAATGAGCCGCCGATGATGTATTGGGATTGCACAAGACGACCAATGCGCGGTGCCCCGTCAGGATTGACCAGCCCGGATTGACCGAATCCCAGCTCTTCGACCAATGCCTGCAGTTGGGCCCTTTCAATCACCGTGATGATATCCAGCTTGTTCAGGTCGGAAATCAGCATAACCGCCAAACCCTTTTGCAGCGGATCAAGCGATCTGTCGTCTGAAAGGCTCTTGAAATAAAGCACGGCCACACTGTTGGGTTTGGTTATGGCGGTCAGTTGTTTTTCCTGCTGGATGGCCTGGTTGGCCCATTGCGCATGATCCGCAGTGACCACCTGGGCCGCCCATATCGAGATGACACTGGTAACATAAACAATGGCGGTGAGCGCGGGTGTCTTGAAATAGCGAACAATCGTCATGGCGACCTCAATAGGGTTTGTGGGTACCTGATCAACGTGGATGATATGTCCACTCAAAAACTTAAGAAGAGTAGCCGAAAAAGAGCCGCTTTTCAAATGCAATGACACCCAGCGCTGATTTTTCCACCCATCCGATCTTATCGGCAGAAAAGCGGATCTGGTAGTGATCACGCATCTGTTTGACGATGGTCACCTTCGCGCCGGCGTGCAGGACGAAGAGTTGGGTGGTGCTTTTCGTCAGGCCGGAGCGTACGGCGGTGCGCTCCGGCAGCACGATGGCCCGGTGGATGCGGCCGGCTTCGTAGAAGTTGTAGGCCGCAGTCAGTGAAAAAATGAGCGCCGGCAGCATGGCCCAGACGGCGGCCTGGGCAAAACCCCGGCGACGGGTGATGATGCGGGCGCCGAGCAGGCCCCAGCACAGCAGGGTACAGGCGATGGCGGCGATGATGACCGTGCGCCGGCTGAGTTGATACTTCCAGAAGAATAGGATGCGCACAATCGGCGCGGTGCTCTCCTCGGTCGCATCCTTCGTCAGGGAGCGGGCATGGCTGAGATTGAAGCGCAGGTCGGGATCGTCGGGAATCAGGCGCAGGGCGCGTTCGTACCAGAGAATGGCCGGGCCCAGATTGCCGTTTTTCAAATGGGCGTTGCCCAGGTTGTAGAACAGTTCGCCGTTGGCCACACCGCCTGCGGCAACGGCTTCGAAGGCCTTTATGGCGGTTTCGTAAGCGCCCGCCTGGTATGCCTCGACACCCGAAAGAAACAACCGCGCCGGTTCGGATGCACCGACATCGACTGCCGCCGGGCCGAGGATGATCATGGCCGTTATCATCCAACGAAACATTCTTTTCATTGCCTTCATGTCCGATCGGATAGCTGAAAAGCGGGAAAGCCTCCCGCACGGAATTCAGCGCGCTTTTCCATCATATCAGCATCCCAACCGCCTGAGCATGTCCCGGGTGCGGGTCAACAACCGCCCTTGTTCCTCTTGGCCGGGCGCAACGCCGCTGAATTTATGCGACTCCAGGATGCGCAGCAGGTCGGCCGCCTCTCGGGCCGTTTCCGGCACCACCCCATGATCGTGCAGTATGGCTTCAGCCTCGTGCCAGGTCAGGGCTTCGCCCAGCCGCCCGGCACGGGCGAAAATAGCTGCGGTAAGGGCGCGGTAGAGGCCCGTTAAAAAGGATTGATGACCGGCTGTGTCCATGCGCGCCGATTTCATGGCCTGCTGTGCCCGTCTGCGCATGGTTGTCGCGGGATCGAACACCCGGCGGCGTCTGAATTGGATCAGGGC
>JABDRH010000576.1 GCA_013041835.1 Desulfatitalea sp.
GGTTGAAGTCATCCTCTTGACGCATACGCTCCATTAAAACAGAACCGACCATGCCGCGCCATCCGACAAATCCCACCGTCAGCATGAAGTACTCTCCTTATAAAGATTAAAAGATTAGCTGATAAGCCTAAACTTTTAGGTTGCTGCCGTATAATTGTCAAGGGGATTCCGTTGGTATCGGCATTCACCTGTTGAGCCGGGGTACCCCGCTGTGATATTCAACGGACTTTGTTCGATTCAGGATCGCGTGCGATATGTATCGCAGTAAGGAGCCCCATGGCCGAAGAAAAACCGTTGAAGGAAATCGTGGTAGAAAAAGAGGAGGCCGTGTTCTGGATGGACCGCTTTGGCAGGTGGCACAATGATGGTGGTCCCTTTGAACACAAAAAAATCATTGATTATTTTAATTCCGCCATACGCCGGGATGAAAATGGCTATTTTCTTTATCAGGCATGGGACGAGACGATTGAAAAGGTTTATTTCAAGCATGAAGATACCCCTTTGTTTGTGGTGGATGTGCGTATGGGCGAGCCTATGGAATTGGTACTCAACACCAGGGAGAGCGTGAGTCTGGTGCCGGCCGATCTTTTTGTTTGCCAGGATCAGCTCTATATGGCGCGCGGCGATGAACGGCTAAAATTTACAGACCGGGTAGTCATGAAGCTATGCACCCAAATCGAATTTGATGGGAAACGGTATGCGTTTGTGACTGAACACGGTCGCCGTGAAATACCGGAATACGAGCCGCCTTTAAAGCATTTCAAATAAGATGGCGCCGGTATCGTTGGATTCGGCTTTTTGCCCTAAGCCGATGATGCCGCGGTCCGGCAGTGCGATTTCATCCCGGCGCAGCAGCGCCGTCAGGCCATCTTCTCTTGAGAGATAGGTGCCGTTGGTGCTCTGGTCCACCAAAATGAACTTGTCCTTGCGCAGTTCGATACGCGCGTGCAGGCGGGATACCTTGGGATCGTTGACAACAATGCCGTTGGTGGTGTCGCGGCCCAAATTGATTACCGGATTTTTATGGTTAACGGCAAATCGTAGACCGCGAAACTGAAGGCCCAGCGCCAGATCGTGTCCTTTCTCCGGCCGCATCAGGTCGCCGGTGATGGTGGTGATCATGGTCAACTCCTCCGGCTGGCCCCAGTTGAGCTCATAGATGTCGATGGGGCTGCGCTTGCCTTTGATACGGGTCTGATCAACGATGCGTGCCGTGGTTTGATGCCTCGTGCCCAACAGGTCAAGGGTCCCTTTGGTCGTGATGATCTGACCTGCTTTGGCTTGTTCCACCATGCGTGCGGCAACATTCACCGCGTCCCCGTATACATCCTTTTCTTCCTGAATCACCGGTCCATAGTGTAATCCGATGCGCAGTTGAATATTATCGGCGTTGAGCATTGAATCCAGTGAAACCTGCTCTTGCATTTGAACCGCGGCCGAAGCGGCGTGATGGGGCAGATTAAACGTGGACATGATTTCATCGCCGATGGTTTTGATTGCGATGCCATGCCCGGCCGTGATGATGTCGCTCAACAGGTTCAGGCAATGAGCAATCAGTTCGCGCGCCGGTGCGTCGCCCAACGCATCATAGAGCCGCGTGCTGTCGGCGATATCGGCAAATAGAATAGCCTGCTTATTTGTTTGGGATCGGGTCATAAACACTTTCTGCCGGTACTTGTGATGACGCAGATGGAAAATCAGTCAGATATTCTGCCGGCCAAGGCCGGAACGGATGAGGCAAAATGGCACGGAGGGCTGAACAATGTCAAGTCGAAGTGCTGCATCCTAAACCGTTCCTTTGACACGTCGGCGAAATGTTGCTATTTCCCGGGCTACCTTTGCGGCCCCATGTATTCATCGGTAGCGGACAACGGTGCGGGGCAATGATTCAAAAGCGAACGAGGAGAGACACATGGCTCAAGTCGGCCCCTTTCAAGGAATTTGTTATAATCCCGAGCTCATACCGGACATGGCCGCAGTCGTGGCGCCGCCGTATGATGTGATTTGTCCCAGCGAGCAGGTGCAGTTCCACGAGCGACATCCGAACAATGTCATTCGGCTGATTCTCGGTCAGCCGCAGTCCGGTGATAATGAATACGAGAATGCCCACACCCGCGCGGGCCGCTACTTCACCCAATGGATGGCTGACCGCGTTTTGGTCAAAGGCGATTGTCCGGCCTTTTACCTCACTTGCGTGACGTACACCGCCGGCGGGCAGGTGCATACGCGTTTCGGCCTCATTGGGCGCGTACGCTTGGAGCCGTTTGAGAAAGGCATCATTCTACCCCACGAACGCACTTTTTCCAAGGTAAAGTCCGAGCGGCTCATGCTCATGCAGCAATGCCATGCCAATTTCAGTCCCATTTTCGGGCTTTTTACCGGCGGAATGGAAATTATAGAGTATTTTCAGACTGTTGCACAAAGGCAGACGCCCGCTTTTGATATCCAGGACGACAAGGGGCACCGGCATAAGCTGTGGTGCCTGACGGATGCTGAAACAAGCGTCCTGTTGACCTCCTTTTTCAAGCCGAAACGAATTTTTATTGCCGACGGCCATCATCGTTACGAGACCGCCCTGAATTACCGTGACTGGGTAGCCGCCAGTGATCCGGGATTCAACGCGGATCATCCGGCCAATTTCATTATGATGAGTTTGAGCAGCATGGTGGATCCGGGCATGACAATCCTGCCGGCCCATCGGCTGCTGAAAGATGTGCCGGCGGAAATGCTGTCATCCTTTTTGGCGCAGGCCGAAACGTACTTTGACATCACCCGTTTCGACCTTGCAAACGACAGGACCTGCTGGCTGGAAGATTTCAAACGGGCGCTTGACCAGCATGCACATAAAAGTGCCATCGGATTGTACAGCCGCAACCCGTCATGTTTGCATGTCCTGGTCGTCAAGGCAGGGACAATGACCCGGCTGTTTGAAAGTCATTTGCCCGAGGCGCTACGGGATTTGGATGTGACCGTACTGACCCAGTTGATTATGATGGAGATCATGGGATTTGATCAGGCCAGGCTGGATGACGCCACGCAGATTACCTACCGCACCACCATTGAAGAGGCGATTGCAGGCGTGGATCAGGGCGAGGCTGATCTGGCGTTTATCTTGAATCCAACCAAAATCGAACAGGTTCGGCGAGTGGCGGAAAGCGGTCTGATCATGCCGCGCAAATCCACCTATTTTTATCCCAAGGTGATTAGCGGGCAGGTGTTTCATTTGCTTCGATAATGCCGGCTTAGGTAATGACTAAAAACCCACTGAAATTGTTCAGTATTTCCTTGACTCGATTTAGAATGATGCGTGCCGGGTCATTGTGCTCGATCTCATTTTGATTGCAGCATGATGCCAGCAGCGCGTCATTGCCCTGCCAGAGCTTGAATTCTTCGATCAGGTAGGGGGTGACATGATCGCAAAGCAGTTCAAACTCCTGGTCGGTCATTCTGGAAAGGGCATGCAAATGCTGAATCAACAGATCGGACAAGAGCAGTTCGGCGGCCTCGTTTACCGTGCTTGGGGTTCGATAGGATTCTTTTTTGTCGATCATGGCGTATTCCTGGTGAATTATTTTTTTGTCGGCACCCTAACTGAATATCGTCAGCGCCTCTGGAATGTTTAGGGATCGTGTAAAAAAAGTGCGGTAGGAGGCGTTATTGGCTCAAGCATTTCATCAAATCCAGCGCATCCTGAAACGGCTCGAGAAACAAACATCCCGGTTGGCATTCGGGCCGCCCATCACATGCGTTTACAATCCTTTGACCTATGCCCGCTCAGCCCATTTGACTTTTTGGCGTCGTTATGGATTGCCGCCCAAACAGGTGTTGTTGGTGGGCATGAATCCAGGCCCGTGGGGAATGGCGCAGACCGGGGTGCCGTTTGGCGATGTGGAGAAGGTCAGTCGATGGCTGAACATACATGACCCCGTCGACATACCTGCCCGGCAGCATCCCAAGCGACCCATCTTAGGTTTCAACTGCCGGCGGGGCGAGGTGAGCGGCCGACGATTGTGGGGATGGGCCGAATCCCGTTTTCAAACACCGGAGCGTTTTTTTAAGCGATTCGGCGTCATCAACTATTGCCCGCTGGTTTTTATGGAGGTATCGGGTCGCAATCGCACCCCTGACAAGTTGCCGGCCAAGGAGAAGGACCCGCTTCTTCGGCTGTGCGATGAGGCCCTGCTGGCGCTGGTGCGCATCATCCAACCCCAATACGTGGTGGGCGTCGGCAAGTTTGCGGCCAATCGGGCGGAACACTGCCTTTCCGGTTTAAATTTGACCGTCGGTGCGATCAGCCACCCTAGCCCGGCCAACCCGAAGGCCAACGCCGGATGGGTTGAATTGGCTGAGCAGGAG
>JABDRH010000578.1 GCA_013041835.1 Desulfatitalea sp.
CCTCGGAGCCCAATCCCCAACTGCAACCCGGAGCGTATCAGGTCTTGCATGTGAGTGACACGGGTAAAGGAATCGATCCGGAAATCATCGACCGCGTCTTCGATCCGTATTTCACCACCAAGAAACCGGGCCAAGGCACAGGTATGGGGCTATCCGTGGTACAGGGCATCGTGCATGGATGCGGCGGCGCGGTGGCCGTCAACAGTGCGCCTGGCAGGGGAGCTACTTTTCAAATCTATTTGCCGATCCAGCAACAACACCCCCGCTCTCGGAAAGCGACTGATGATATTCGGATATTTGGACACGAACGCATCCTATTCGTGGATGATGAACCCGCCCTGACCGAGTTGGGCAAAGAATTGCTCCAGCGCATGGGATACCGGGTCACCACCCATACCGACAGCATCCAGGCCCTGACCCTTTTTGCCCGGCACCCTGAAAATTTCGATCTGGTCATCACGGATATGACCATGCCCCATATGACCGGGGACGTTTTCGCAGAAAAAGTGATCGCCATCCGACCGGACATTCCCATCATTATTTGTACCGGCTATAGTCAAAAAGTAAACCCGGAGATGATCGATCGATTGGGCATCCGCGCCCTGATCTTGAAACCACTGGTGCGCAATGAATTGGGCGCCACCATACGCCGTGTGATGGACGGCCCCCGTCCGCACTTAAAGCTTGTGTAAGATTGATGTGGAAAGAATGGCCCTCCCGCCTCCAGATGCTGTTCTGTTAAATACCCCATAGCGCTTACCGGCCCTCCAACACCTTGCGGCTGCGCTTCACGGCGCACAGGTCGCCGCACATGGTGCATACCTGTCGATCCTTGGGTTGGGATGATGCCCGGTAAGCAGCGGCTTTTTCAGGATCAATGGCCAGCTCGAGCATGCGGGGCCAATCCAGTTCCTTGCGGGCATAACTCATGGCGTTGTCCCAGTCCAGTGCGCCGGGCAGCCCCTTGGCGATATCGGCGGCATGGGCCGCGATACGCGCTGCGATAATGCCCTCTTTCATATCGTTCAAATCGGGCAGGCGCAGGTGTTCGGCCGGGGTAACATAGCAAAGGAAATCGGCGCCGTGAGTTGCGGCCAGGGCGCCGCCGATGGCCGAAGTAATATGGTCGTAGCCAGGAGCCACATCGGTGACGATCGGACCGAGCACGTAAAAAGGCGCGCCGTGGCACAATTTCTTTTCGATCTGCATGTTGGCCGCCACTTCGTTGAGGGGTACGTGGCCGGGTCCCTCGATCATCACTTGCACATGGGCACGCCATGCGCGCTTGGTCAACTCGCCGAGGGTGATCAACTCCTGAATCTGGGCGGCGTCGGTCGCATCGTGGATGGACCCGGGACGCAGGCCATCGCCCAGGCTGATCGTGACATCGTACTGCCGGCAGATCTCCAATAGTCGGTCGAAATGTTCGTAAAACGGATTTTCCACCTGGTTGGCCGCCATCCAGTGAAGCAGCAAGGAACCCCCGCGGCTCACCACGTGGGTCAGGCGCGGGCTTTGCTTAAGGCGCGCTGCAGCGACTTGGGTCAGACCGGCATGGATAGTGATGAAGTCCACACCATCCTCGGCATGCAGTTGCACGGTATCAAAAAAATCGTCCACGGTGATGGCTTCCACCGACTTTGCGTAGCGGGCCACGGCATCGTAAACCGGCACGGTGCCGATCATCACCGGACTGGTCTCGATGGCCCGCCGGCGGAAGGTCCGGGTGTCGCCAAAAGTGCTCAGATCCATGATGGCATCGGTTTTCAGCGCGATGGCCTGGCGCACCTTATCCAACTCCAAATCCACATGGCAGCAATCCTCGGAAACGCCGAGATTGACGTTGATTTTGGTGCTGAGCCCCTCGCCGACCCCCTTGGCCTTCAGGTTGGCGTGATGGACATTGGCGGGAATCACAATGCGTCCGGCCGCCGTGCGGGCCAACAGCTCCGCCTTGCTGATTCGCTCTTCCCGCAACACCTGCTCCATCTGTGGCGTGATCAGCCCCTGCCGGGCCGCATCCATCTGCGTCTTATATGTCATCTCTTTTCTCCTCAATTTGCTTTTTTAGCTGAAACACCCTCTGCTCGATATCCTGCGCACCGACGATTTCCGTCACCAGGCAGATGGTACGGGCGCCGTGTTGGACGACCCGGTCGATGTTGTGCCGCTTGATACCGCCGATGGCCACGAAGGGCAACGGTACATGAGCAACAGCGTACGCCAGGTATTTGAGTCCCACCGGGGCACATACATCGTCCTTGGTGCGGGTTTCGAAGATGGGACCGACGCCGATGTAATCAACTCCGTCTGACTGGGCCTGGCGGGCCTGCTCAGGGC
>JABDRH010000582.1 GCA_013041835.1 Desulfatitalea sp.
GTCTTGTTGAGAACCGACAAGGCCTCGATCAACAGCTTTTTCTGGGGCCGGCCGTCGAAACCCTCTACCACCACATCACAATCGGCGAAAAGCCGCGCCATATTGTTCTGATCCAACCGCAGCCGGACGCTTTCAATTTGCGCACCGGGCGCAATGCGCAGTAGGTTCTCGGCCAACGCGTCCACTTTGACCCGACCAACCTGATCGTGAAAATAGTACTGCCGGTTCAGATTACCCGTCTCCACCCGGTCGTCATCGACCAGCTTGAATCGGCGCAAGCCACTGCGGATCAAGTGCACGGCCACGTTGGAGCCAATGCCGCCGGCGCCTGCGATGCCGATTTTCATGCGATCAGATCCCAATCTTTGTATACCGGTTGATAGCCTTGAGCGGCGATGGCCTCGGCCACCTGTTGCACGCTGCGCGTGTCCGACACCACGAACTGCGGTGTCTTCTCACCCACCGGCCGGGCATAACCGCCCACGCCGGTGCACGACCCGGCCGACAAGCGGGTGATTCCCAATCGAATCAGGTGGTTGCGAAAGTCCGCCCGTTCCCGGGTCGACACAGTCAGCGCCGCTCTCGGCATGAACAAACGCAAGGCCAACAGAAGCTGAACAAAGGTACGGTCGTCGGCCCGGTATTCAGGTCGAAAATCACCCTCGGCCGGATTGAGACGCGGCAGGGAGAGCCCCACCTCGGTATCGAGAAAGTGATCATCCAGGTAGCGGGCATGCAGACCGGCAAAAAACACTTCACGCCGCGGCTCGCCCAAGCCGATCAAAGGCCCGATGTTAATCGCTCGAAAACCGGCCCAGGCGCCCCGTTCAGGGGCATCCAGACGAAACCGGTAGTCTGTTTTCCTGCCGGCCAGGTGCAGCCGACGGTAGATCTGCCGGTCATAGACCTCCTGGTAGAGGGTCAGGCTGTCGGCGCCGGCGGCCCTTAGCCGCTGATAAGCGTCCACCTGCATGGGAAACATTTCAACACCCACGGATGCAAAATAGGACTTGAGCAGACTTACCGCGGCTTCGAGATAATCAATGGGCGTCATCTCGACCGATTCTCCGGTGAGCAGCAAAAGATGCTGCATGCCGGTGGCGGCAATGGCGCGGGCTTCGGCCTCGATCTCTTTTAAGTCCAGCTTTCTGCGAGTGATGGCATGGGTGCAATTGAACCCGCAGTAAACACACTGGTTGCTGCAGTAATTGGAGATATACAAGGGAATAAAAAGATGAATGGTGCGGCCGAAGTGCTGCACGGTTAGCTGTTGAGCCCGCCGGGCCATCGGTTCGAGAAATTCGGCCGCCCGCGGGCTGAGCATCGTCAAAAAGTCCAGGACGCCCGGCTTTTCTTTTTCCATGGCCGCCGTCACATCGTCCGGCCGTACGCGGTCGAAGAATTTTTCGAACTCAAAGTCGGTATACTTTTCTATGGTCGTGGTGAAGGACATGGTTGGTTGGTCCGTTGGCCCGTTGCCCGTTGGTAGCTTATTGAGGGCTTTTCTGGGGGGGCGAATCCAGGAAGCCGGTCAAAGGAGAGGAGGCTCTGGCAGTGGCGCTCTCTTCGGATAGCTTGGCCTTGAAGGCCATTCGGCCGGCTGAAACCGCCAGGGCGAAGGCGTGGCCCATGGCGGCCGGGTCCTGGGCCGTGGCGATAGCCGTGTTAACCAGGACTGCATCGGCGCCCATCTCCATGGCGGCGGCGGCGTGGGAAGGTCGGCCGAGGCCGGCATCCACCACCACCGGCACGCGGCAGTTCTCGATGAGCAGGGCGATGAGCGCCCTGGTCTCAAGCCCCCGGTTGGAGCCGATGGGCGCCCCCAGCGGCATGACCGCGGCGGCGCCGGCCGCCTCCAGGCGCCTGGCCAGGGGCAGATCGGGAAGCACATAGGGCAGCACCACGAAATCTTCCTTGGCCAGAATTTCGGTGGCCTTGAGGGTTTCCCAGTTGTCGGGCATCAAGTATTTGGAATCGGTGATCACCTCGATTTTAATAAACCGGCCGCAACCCGCCTCCCGGGCAATGCGGGCAATGCGCACCGCCTCCTGGGCCGTTCGGGCGCCTGAAGTATTGGGCAGCAGGGTGACCGTCTTGGGAATGAAGTTCAGAATGTTCTCGGTTCCCGCGCCCATGTCGATACGGCGCAAGGCCACGGTGATCATTTCAGACCCGCTGCGCGCGAGCATTTCGGCAATCTGCGCCTTGGCCGAAAACTTACCGGTGCCGGTAAACAACCGGCTGGTGAACGTCTGCGTACCAATGGTCAATGGATCACGATGCATGGTGTCACCCCCCGCCCACGAAGCTCAACAGCTCAAGATGGTCACCGTCTTGCAGCCGAATATCCGGCCACTTCTCCTGCTTGACGATCCGCTGGTTGTGCTCGACCACCAGGCCCTTTGGATCAAGCCCCCTTTGCGCCACCAGCTCGCCGATCGTACAAGCGGCGATGGATGCCAAATCCCCGTTGATGGTCACCTTCATGGACTGCTCCTATGCTAAGAAACAAAAAACCGCCAACCCGATTCAAAGGGCGGCGGCCGGCCATTTTCAGTGCTGTCGTCTTTCGGCCGCTTCCCTTCGCCGGTATTACCCGGATCAGGTTCTAAGGGTTGGAAGGCTCCTCTCAGCGTTAACCGCACCCCTAGCGTTGGTAACCAACACCTATAAAAAAGACGAAATTGTTTGTCAATAGATAGTGTTCGAAACGAAGGCCACACCCCCGGGCGCAACCGCTTCGGGAAAGCGCCGGGTCAGCCGGCGGCGAGGCCCAGGCGCACCAGCACCAGCACCAGAAGGCAGAGCGGGTAGTAGCTGGCCTTGGTGAACAGCGCCATGGCAAAACGACGTTCGTGATTTTCAACCAGACGCTGGGCTGGATGGAGCAAAAGCGCCACATTGACAGCCAAAACCGCCACGAGGTCAAACAAGCCGAAATCCAGGGGCGATGCCCAGAAAAGCAGCAGATTCATCAACAGCGCGCCGATCAGACAGACGACAATCAGCAGCGTGGCCCGATGCCGTCCGATCCGCAGCGGGATGGTGCGCGCCTTGAGACGACGATCCTCCTCAATATCAGTCCAGTCGTTGGGAATATTCTGCCCGCCAATCTCCCAGAAAAACAACCAACCGAAGAGCAGGGCCAAAAACAGCGGCGATGGGGAAGGATTGACCGCAAAAGCGGCCGCCAGGGCGCCCAACGTTTTTACCACGCCGTTGAGAACGGCCCGCAAGGGTGTCAAATGCAGCAGCTTGCAATAAACGGCTTCCAGCAAACACCCCGCCAGAAAAAGATAAAGGCACACCGGATTGAGCCAGTAGGCGCCGGTTAAGGCCACGGCGGCCCAAGCACACGTCCAGAGCAATCCGGCGCCAAAACTCAGGGCGCCCTGAGCCATGGGATGGCGCGGCAAGGCGCCGTCGATGTCGTTATACGTATCGCCGAAACCGCCCAGGTCGGCCTTTTGCCGGTCGACCTGAAAATCCACCAGATCGTTGAGGGCATACACGGCGGTATAGCCGGCAAATACCGTTACCAATCCCACAAGCGTCACCACCGCCGAAGGAAAGCGCCCCAGGCAAAGCAACGCGGCCAGCGCGGGCGCCGCCATATCGATAAGCCCATGGGGCGTACGCGAGAGTGCGAAATACAGTTTCAGTCGATGGAGCAGCATGGAATTCATGGGCAATCCTGATTCGGAAATTCAAAACGCAGCAGGCATATCGAATCTTGAGGCAATAGTAAAGGACGTTCAAAACAACGCCCCCAAAGCATCCCCAATCAAGCCGGCCCCCATGGCAATCATCAACAGGCCGGCCAGCAATTCGGTTTGCATCCGGTATCGCCGGAGCAGACGTATCACGCCGGTACCCAACAGCAACAGCGCCGGCAATGTCCCCACACCAAAGCTGGCGGCCATAAGCGCGCCTTGAACCGGCCCCTTTGCGGCCAACGCGCGTGAAAAGGCGCCATAAGAAAGGCCGCAGGGCAAAAACCCCAGCATAAGCCCCATCAGCAGCAGACTCAGCACATTGCGGCGGTCGAGCGTACGCTTCAAGGCAACATCAAAGCCCGGTATCCTCTGCGGCATGCCCTGGGCCATCCAGGCCGGCTCCCTGGCCAGCCCCACGCGGTTGAATCCCATCATCAGCAAACAACCGGCCGCCAGCAGAGAAAAAAAAAGCTGTGCCCGGCCGGTCCAATCCAGGGCGCTGTCAGGAGTTGCATCGGCCAGCCAGAGGATACCCTGCCGCAGGCCGCCCAGCAGCCCCCCCACAACGGTATAAGTCGTCACCCGCCCCGCGTGGTAAATGACGTGGGCATACCAGCAAGCAAAGCGCCCCGGCAAAGCCACCACCAGGGGCCCGCACATGCCGATGCAGTGACCCGACCCGAGCAGGCCCAGCAGGAACATGGCAATGTAATCGGTATCGGCGGTCATGCGCGCCTCGGTTTTTCCGCAAATCGTTTTCCCACACGCTTACCACATTTGGCGGTTGACAGGCATCAATACTTTTTTATATAGCCATTATACTTTATTCATACCACGGGTCTTCAACT
>JABDRH010000583.1 GCA_013041835.1 Desulfatitalea sp.
GCCCTGACGCCGCGAAATCATACTGACTTGAAGCGGATGCGCTCCTGAATTGTTCGCCAACTCCAGCAAAATTCTAACAACATACCGGCTCCGGGTGGATAGTTTCATATTGGCACCTTACTCGCTGCAACGCGCTCAAGGAGCTCTCCCTTCAGGGATTTAAACGGCACGATGGCTTAGGTTGGATTGGAACGGCTTAGGCAAAAATGCACATAAGTAACTGAAGCGGCTTTACATGTCAACGGTGAAAGAAAGGGGCGCACCGCTCGTTAAACAATTGACGAATCCCCGCGGCTCGGTCAAAATAGCGTGATGCAGGATGACAAGGACATACGCCATTCCCACTTGTTGGATATCATCATGGATATTCCCTTCTTTGCCGATCTGGATCACCTGGAACTGGCCATCGTGGCCAAACGCATGAACTATTTTGAAATCGACAAGGGAGAAACGTTGTTTAAAGAGGGGGATCAAGGAAATTCAGTCTGTTTCGTGGTCAAGGGCGCTTTGGATGTGTACAAGCAGGCTGTCACGCTGGGCGGTCAGGTACGCATATCCACGGTGACCAAGGGCAAATCCATCGGGGAAATGGCGGTAATCGATGAATACACGCGATCGGCAACGGTCAAAGCACGCCAGCCCACCTGCATCGTTTCGCTAACCAAACGCGGATTCGATGCCATACTACGGGAACACCCAGCCATAGGCGCCGCCATACTCAAAAAGATTGCATCGCTGGTCAGCATGAATCTGCGCCGCACCACCTCGCAACTGGCCGACTACATGAATGCGCTGCCAATTACCTAAGGCATGAATCTTTTCGAATTAACCTGCAACCAATTCACCGAACGATTTCGTAAACAATACGGCAAGGGAGCCTGCCATGCCGAATCCCTTTATCGTTCTTTTTACGCCGATGTCGGCTTTGATCCGGCATCGTTGCCCTGCTTTGCCGCATCGCCGCAATCGCGGCAGGCGGTGGTGACGCAATTCAGCCACCGGGTTCCGGAGGTCATTGACCGGCAAAGCCGCGACGGCGTCACCAAGCTGGCCCTGGCCCTGTCTGACGGGCGGGTGGTGGAGACCGTGGTGATTCCCATGGCCAATCACGCCACGGTCTGCGTGTCCAGCCAGGTGGGGTGTCGCATGGGCTGCCGCTTTTGTGAAACCGGGGGCATGGGCCTGATCCGTAACCTGACGGCTGCCGAGATCGTGGCGCAGGTGTTCATGGTCAAGGTGGTCTTGGGCATCGTCGCGCGCAATGTGGTCTTCATGGGCATGGGCGAGCCGCTGGACAATTTCGATGCGGTGGTGCAAGCCATTCGGGTTCTGGAGGACCAGCGCGGCTTAAATATCGCCAAACGCCGCATCACCCTGTCCACGGCGGGGCTGGTGGAAGGTATCAGAAGCCTGGCGGCCCTGGATTGGCCTCATCTCAAACTGGCCGTGAGCCTCAATGCAGCCGATGATGTGGTGCGCCGGTCACTGATGCCCGTTGCCGGACGTCACACCATGGCGGCGTTGAAGCAGGAGCTGCAGACCTTTCCCATGGCCCGGGGAAATGTTTTGCTCATGGAGTACGTGTTGATCAAAGGTGTCAACGACGATCCGGCGCATGCCGCGCGCCTGGCCCTTTTTCTGAAGGAGCTGCCGCCGGTACGCCTGAACCTGATTCCTTGCAACCCACGTTCCAGTGCATCCTATGCACCACCTTCGGCGACCGATATGGATCGTTTTCACCAAAGGCTGATCAATGACGGTATCTTTGTCCGCATGCGAAAATCAAAAGGCGCCGACATCCAAGGCGCCTGCGGTCAACTGGGCGGCAGGCAGGCCAAGGGTGTAGGAAAAAGATAATTCCAACAGGATGTGCCTCGTAGACGGATGCAAAAACAAGCAAAATGGGGAGGGATTGTTTCTTTCCCGCACCCCTAATCCGTGTCCGTCTTTTCCAGGTCGTCTTCCAAGGCGAGCTGCAGCACCTGCTCGATTTGGTCATGATGCGTTTGGGCCAGATCATGAAAGATGAAGGTGGCCCGCATGGCCGCGGGTTTGTGGTCCGGGTGCCACTCGATGACACTGACGCGGGAGAGCATGCCGGGCAGGCTTTCGATATCATAGTCTCCCGACGGACCGGGGATGCGAACGGTCAGGTGCAGATCCGGCTCCATGAGTATCTGGGGCTCGTGGGTCAGCAGATCCACCAGCACCCCCCCCTGCTGATATTGATCAACGATGTTTCCAGCGCGACGTGAGACACCTGGAGGAAGATCTTGGCCCCGGGAATGTAGTATCGTTGATCTTTTCTCCAATTACGGGGATTGCACGCGGTATTGATAGTCTGAATCAGATGCGTCGGGCGCATGCGTAGATCCACCACGTGGTCGAAGCCGGACTGCTGCAAGGAGGCCACATCCTTGCCCTGCTCATCCTCGCTGAGTACGATGAAAGGGGTAGCCGCATTATGCTGAGTCCCGCCAAGCTGCGATTTGAGATCCGTTACAGCCATATCCGACAGATCGGCCGTGGAGACAATCACGTCAAAAGGATTCATATGCAGTTCGGAAAGTGTGCTTTCACCATTTTCGGTTTCCACGAACTCCACATCACTCAACTCCGCGAAGACATACTTTTTGATCAATGCACGAATGGATCGCGTGGGATGTACCAGCAGAATACGACGAATACGCATATTCTCATCGCTCCTTTTCTTGGGTCTAATTTGAATATGCCATAATCAAAAATTGTAGCCGATGTCCGCCATATGTCAAGAACTATCGGCCGTTTAGGGCTCACGCCCCATTCAGGCGGTACGGATGCATGGTTGACCGCGCCGCGCGCTTTCATTAATATCCGAAGATTATTTGCGGCGCGCCGGCAGGTGCCTGAACACGAAAGGGTCGAATGATGTCCGAAAAGCCAGAGCTTCAAGGCAACGAGTGCATGTGTGTAGATATCCCCAAGGCCCTCTACACCAGGGTCGAAGCCTATTGCAAAAACAACGAAATCCCCATTGCAGAATTCATTTTCGACGCCCTGAGTGAAAAACTCATGTCCGTGCACAAGGAAAAACGCAAAAAGCCGCGATTGTGAGGACATTTTACCGCCCTAGTTTCCCATCACCTTGACCCCAGAGGCCATGGC
>JABDRH010000603.1 GCA_013041835.1 Desulfatitalea sp.
GGTTCGGACACCGACTCGCCCATAAGCCGATGCAGGCGCGCCAGGTAGCGGGTGCCGGCATAAATGGCGTCCTTGACCGAGAGCCGGTTTTTCAGCCCCAATGTCTTGGCGGTCTCAAGGGTGAGCATCATGATGCCACGCACGCCGGTGAAGCTTTTGGCCCCGGGATCCCAATGGGACTCCTGGTAGGCCTGGGCCGCCACCAACTGCCAATCGACGCCATACATCTTGGCAGCCTCTTCGAAGTGGCCCTGGTACTTGGGCAGCCGTTGGGTGATACGGCGGCGGTAACGCGCCATGTCTACATAGTCAAAATCTTCCAAATGACTGTAATAATGGGATTTTAATCCTTTTAACGCATCCTGGGTGGCGGCTTCGGCGAACCATTGCGTGACGGCCCGGTATAGCTGCCGGCTTTGCGGATTCATGGCCCAGCGCAGTTGTTGGGGCTCTCCGAGACTAAGATGGACCACCAGTTCGGGAAAAAAACGGCGGTTCATGGTGAGCATATTGGATTCCACCACGGTTAGCGGTATGGACCGGTTCCAGACCAGCCGAAGCATCTCCTCACTGCTGTATTCCGACAAGGTTTGCCAGGAGATGCCCTGTTCTTCACCCCTGGCCGCGAGGAGCACCTCCAGGACCGCGCTGCTGCCGGCGACCCACATGGGCATGTCGGCCAGATCCTGCAAATTTGCAATACGGGGGCCGCCGCGACGGCCCACCACCTGTTTGCGGACCCTGAGGTAACCCGGCCCCAAGGTGACCAGCTTGGCCGCCGACCGGCCAAAAGGCACGCCCGCGGCAATGAGATCGGCATCCCCCCGCCGCAGCGCCGCGACCATTTCGGCCTCGTCTTCGATGACCAGCGGCCGCAGCTTGACGCCCAGATGGTCCGCAAACGCCTCGGCCAGTTCGTACTCGAAACCGGCCTGGCCGTATGCGGCCTCGTAGTAGCACGTCGCATTATTGCGCGTAATAACGATCAATTCACCGCGAGCGCGAATGGCTTCCAGATCATCGCGCACCAACGTCTGGTTGCAGCCCCCCATGAGCAGAGCAATGCCGAGCATACCCGCAGCATATTGGACTTTCTTAACAATTCCAGTCATTACAGAAACCTGCCATCCCATTTCCATCATTGCCAATGCTAAGCAAAGCCAAGCACCATACTTTGCATCGCTTCCCATAACAAGCAAAAAGAGCGCCATGCGGCTGGCGCATACCACGCAAATGGGATGTCTGATCTGAAATTATTCGCTTTTCGTTACCAATCCAGCGCCAATGCGTTAGTTCCAAATCACAAAAATGAGAACTTATCGTGGCGACGGCAACCCTTTTTTGTCAGTCGGCCGACCAGTTTCGGCTATCGGTTGCGTGCTGTTCGAAAGGCAAGATCTGCACACGCATCATCAGCGCCAGGTGCTTGGGGAGCACCACGGCACTCATCGAAGATACGCGCCCGACAGGTCATGCAAACCTTGGCATCGAGTTGGCGGAATACGCTGGCGATGGCGTCATACTCGGTGTGAAAAATCCGCTCGGGTTTGATCTCGGACAGAAAATCCCCCTGTTTCAAAAAACGATGGACATCGCGATTCAGGCGGCACAGGTAAAGCCGTTTGTTGATCTTTCCACGCCGTTGCGCCTCCTGGGTGAGCACCAGGGCGCCTGAAATGTCGATATAATTGACACCGTGACCGACGAGAAGCAGGTGCCTGGGCGCATCGGCGTCCACCGCTTCAATGGCTTCCGAAACGTGGTTGGCCGCCCCGAAAAACAGTGATCCTTCCACACTGACGATCACAAGCTGGGGGCATTCGGTAAGACCCTGCGCATCCGCCTCGGCCAACCGCCGCCTGGCGTCGGACGGATCCGGGGCCATGACCGAGACCGATGGATGGGAGGCGCGCGTCAGGTAAATGGCCAGCGACAGGAACACGCCGGCATAGATGGCAAAATCGATCTTGAAAAACAAGGTGCCGCCGAAAGTGGTCAACAGCACCACTGTGTCGGGCCTGCTGGTTTTGACAATCTCCTTGATATGGGGGAAGTCGATGAGCTTGAAGGCCACCACCAAAATCACCCCGCCCATGGCGGGCAGCGGCAGCCAGGCCGTGAGCGGTGCGACCAACCAGATGATGATGGAAAGAAAAAGCGCCGAAAAGATGCTGGCCATGGGCGTCTTGGCCCCGGTATCGTAGTTGAGTCCGGAGCGTGTAAACGATCCGGAGCTGGCGTAGGCGGAGAAAAAACTGCCGGCGATGTTGGAAAGCCCCTGGCCGATGAATTCCTGGCTGCCGTTGATGTGCTGGCTGGACCGCACCGCCATGGAGCGTGCGATGGACAGCGCTTCGATGAGTCCCAGCAGTGCGATGGCCAGAGCGCCGGGCGCCGTATCACGAATCGTGTCCAGACTGAAATCCGGAGAGGATAACGGCGGTAACTGCGCCGGCAGGCGACCCAGCAAGCGCACGCCGTTTGCCTGGCCGTCCAGTGCGAGGCTGACCAGGCTTCCCGCGACCAACGCGATGAGCAGTCCGGGCCACCGCGGCCGGTATGTCTTCAACACCCAGGCGCAAACCAGCGTGGAAAGCGCCACCGCCAATTCGAATAGATTGGTATCGCCGCTGAATTTTAGGATGAACGTCCAGCTTGCCAAAAAGGACAAGCCATTGGGGATCGGAATTCCCAACGCGTGCTTGATCTGGCTTGTGGCGATCAAACATGCGGCCCCGGCAGTGAACCCGACAATCACCGAGTGGGAAACAAAATTGATCAACGTGCCGAGACGGGCCAGACCGAATACCAGTTGAAAACAACCCGCGACGAACGTCAGGGTCAGCGCCAGGCGTAGGTACTCGGCCGTCCCCGGCGCCACCCTGGGGCTGAGCGTGGTGTAAACGATGATGGACAGAGCCGTTGTGGGGCCCGAAACCAAGTGCCAGGACGAGCCGAAAAGCGCCGCCACAATCACGGGAACAATGGCCGCATACAAACCGTACTCGGCCGGCAACCCCGCAATCATGGCAAAGGAGACCCCCTGGGGCAGCACAATAAACGCGCCCGTCAGGCCTGCGATCAGGTCCGCCTTCAAGGTGCCGCGGTCAACCTTGTTTCGCCACTGGAAAAATGCAAGCCGGTGGCGCCAAAGGGGTTGCCGAAGTGCCGGCAGCACGTTTTTGATGTTCTGTATCATAGGCCAGGATGTGTTGCGTTCTTGTTGTCCGTCTCGCAAACATAAGGGACTTATCACCCTTTTTGGGTTATCAATCCGCAACTTCCTTGTATCACCAGCCTGGCGGGGCGTCCATTCCATTTGTTCGATATAAATCGATAGCCGCGACAATAGCTTGTACTGCTGAGTTGTACCTTGATGTAAGCAAATTCATCATCATTGCGGCGTGACGATGCCGAGGCGCCGCATCTTGCGGCGCAGTGTATTCTTGTCGATGCCCAACTCCTTTGCCGTGACCATCCGCTTCCAGTCGTTGCGCGTCAAGGCCTTGATGATCGATACTCTTTCGATCTCCTTGAGCGATGCGCCTTGCAGGGGGATGTCCTGCGCGCTTGCCGGTTGAAGGCTGTCCGGCAGGTGGGCGGTGCGAATCATCGATTCCGTGCACAGCACGAAAGCATGTTCCATGGCATTTTCCAGTTCACGGATGTTGCCCGGCCAATCGTGGCGCATCAGGGCCGTCATGGCGCCTTGATCGAGCCCCAAAACCTGCTTGCCCTTGGTGGCGTTGAAGTGATCGATGAAATGATCCACCAGCAGCGGGATGTCCTCTTTTCTTTCCCTCAACGGCGGCAATGCAATCTTCATCACGTTGATGCGATAGTATAAATCTTCGCGAAAACGGCTTTGACGGACCAGTTGCAGCAGGTCGCGATGGGTGGCCGCGATGATGCGCGCATTGCTGCGCTCCGGCGTGGTGGCGCCCAAAGGCTCGTAGACGCGGTCCTGTAGCACACGCAGCAGCCGCACCTGAACGGCCGGCGATATGTCACCGATTTCATCCAGAAAAATCGTACCCCCCCGGGCCATGGCAAACCGGCCCTTCTTATCCTTCTTGGCATCGGTGAAAGCGCCGGCTTTGTAGCCGAACAGTTCCGATTCAATCAGGGCGTCCGGCAGGGCGCCGCAATTGACCGCGACAAAGGGTGCTTTGCGCCGCCGGCTGTGGTTGTGGACGGCCATGGCCAAAAACTCCTTGCCGGTTCCTGTAGCGCCGGCAATCAGCAACGTGCTGTCGCTGTCGGCGATTTGGGGTAAAATGGCGAAGTTGCGCAACATCTGTGCGTTCTTGCTGATGACGTCTTCAAAGGAGTATTTGCTGCGATACGCTTTTTTCAGCGCGCTGATGGCGGTCAAGTCCCGGAATGTCTCCACACCGCCGATGACGTTGCCGTCCGAGGCCCGCAACACCGCGGTATTGACACTAATGGGGATATGCCGCCCATCCGCGTTTTGGATGATCACGGGCATGTTGTTCAGGGGCACATTCCGGGACATGGTTTTGGCCAGGATACAGTCTTTGGCGCATAAATTGGTGCGAAAAATGTCGCTGCACCGTTTCCCGATGGCCGCTTTGCGTGAAAACCCCGTAATCCGTTCCGCGGCCCGGTTAAATGACATGATGCGCCATTGTTGATTGACCGTAAACACCCCCTCTTCAATGCTATCCAATATCACCTGGTAGTTTTTAAGAATCGATTGCATGCGCGCCTCCATGACCGGTTGTGCCGTCACTATAGTCCTGTTTTCATGATGGGTGCAAACGGTTTCCATCTATCAAATATTGGGAACAATATGCACCGGCCCGAAATCAATTGGCCGAAACGGCATTGAAAGCGGCGAGCATTGTATACGGCTGTTATTTATGTGAATCGATCCACTTTTAATTTGCGGCGCAGGTATGGGCATCTGATTTGCAATCCAGGAAATTCCAGAACATCGATCATGCCACGTTGAAACCATTGCCTTAAAAGGCAGGGAGGAACCGTCATGTTTAAAAAAATCTTGTTTGCCACCACCGCCTCCCCGACCTGTGATGATGCCGCGAAAGTCGCCTTCGATCTCGCCAAGAAGTATAGCGCCTGCCTCTATGTTTTCCACGTGTTCGGCATTCCGACACGCGGAGCGAGCCAGTTCGTCATGGATGTCCGCACCGGCGAAGAAGAAAGCAATGATGCGGATTACATGGCATGGGTGAAAGAAGAGATGAAAAACACCTATGCCGCCCGCATGGAAGGGATGGACAACGTCCGGATGGATTGTACGGTGGGCGCCCCTCATAGTGAAATTCTTCGCAAAGCCCGCAAGGAAGATGTGGACCTGATGATCATGGGCGCCCATACCCGGCAGGATGATGTGGGCGCCTATCGCTATCGGCAGATCGTGGGCAGCACCATGCAGCGGGTGGCGCGCGGCGCGCGCTGCCCCGTGTTGATTGTGAGCCGGCCGTGCAACACTTGTTTCTGGTACTTCAACCACATCATTTTCGGCACCGATTTCTCCAAGGCTTCCATGGCGGCGTTTCAGTTCGCCTACCACACGGCCAAGGCCATCGGCAGCAAGCTTTATCTGTTTCACGCCGTTGATTTGTCCCAGGCCGGTTACGGCCGCGCGGCCGGTCAGGAGGATATCGAGCGCCAGATTGACCAGGCGCGCCAAAAGATCGAGTCCCTCTACGTTTCGCGCATGAAGGATTTTGATAATTTCGAGATCGAAGTGTGGGAGGGGATCCCGCACATCGAGATTCTGAAGTTCTCCCGTGAAAAAAGCGCCGATCTGATCGTCATGGCCCATCACACCCGGGAAGTCGATCCTGAAAAAGCCCTGCTGGGCAGCACGGTCGAACAGGTGGTGCTGCGCTCGGCATGCCCGGTGATCAGCGTCAACCGGCAAGACAAGGTGGCCGGTCCCGGGACCGAGGAGACGGCCGGCAGACAGGCGGAGGCGGTGCGATGAGCCTTTTGCCGGCATGGGATTGGCAACGGTCCGAACGTCGCATCGCCCTGTCGCCATGGCATGGGCCGGGCGTCCGGCACGAGCAGTGGTGCGCCAGCCCGGACGGAGAAGTCCTGGCCGCCGTGGCACGCGGTGACGCCGCGGGTGAACGGGTGCGGGTCAATGACCGTTACTGGGAGCGCGCCTTTGATCGCATATGGCATCTGCGTTTCACGCCGGACGGCCGCCTGACGGCGCTGGTGTCGGACGAAGGAGCGTGGACCGTGGCCACGGACGGGCAGACCTGGCAGAGCCGGTTCGACTTTGCCTGGCGGCCGCTTTTCAGCCCGGACGGCGCCCACATCGCCGTTACTTTCCAGAAGGCGATGCGCTACGGCATGGCCGTGGACGATATCTGCTGGAACAATCTGTTTTTGAACCTGACCGCGCCGCAATTGAGTCCGGACGGAACGGTGGGCGCCGGTGCCGTACAGGCAGCGCCTCTGACCGAAGGCGATATCGACGCCTTTAAACGCGGCGCCTATTCGGCCGCCGTCAACGGCGTGGCCTGGCCCACCCGGTTCATGAATGTTTGGCAGGTGCGTTTCAGCCCGGACGGCCGCCATCTGGCCGCCGAGGTTCGCCTGGGCATGGGAGAAGCGACCATTGCCGTGGACGGCCGGGTCTGGCCGGAAACCTTTCAGGCCGTGTGGGAGCCGCAATTTTCTCCTGACGGCGCGTGTGTCAGCGCGCCCGTCCGCACCCACACCGGCTGGACCATGGCGCAAGACGGCCGGGTGCTCTGGCCGGCGCGGTTTCTGCAATGCTGGCATCACCAATACAGCCCGGACGGCAACCGGATCGCGGCCATCGTCTGCCCGCAATACGGCCGTTGGACCGTGGCCGTGGACGGCCTCGCCTGGCGGCAGCATTGGAACGAAATGGCGACCGATCTGACCTTCAGCCCCGATGGCGGACGGCTGGCCGCGGCGGTCAAACACGACCAACAGTGGACCATTGCCGTTGATGATCATTGCTGGCGGCATTGTTTCCAGCGGGTGTGGCCGCCGCTTTTCAGCCCGGACGGGCGGCACGTGGCCGCCATGGGTGAAACGCCCGAGGGATATACCGTGGCGGTAAACGACGTGCTTGCCGGCATCCGCGCCGAATGGATGTGGCCGCCGGCCTTTAGTCCGTCAGGGGATCAATTGCTGCTGCGGGCCATAATCGACGGCAGTTACCTGCGACAGGTGGTACAGGTCTCACGATGGCCGGACCGCCTCTGAAAAACGATACCCATACGATAGCAGGCTTTCGATGGTGCACACACTCTATTCAATCCTCAGCGGCCCCATGATGTGGCTGGCTTCGGCCGTCTTTGTCATCGGCACGTTCTACCGTCTTTGGTGCTTGTACCGCGGCGCCCGGCGCAAAGAGGCATTCATCTTCAGCCACCTGAGCATAACGTACGGCCTGGGGTCGATCGTGCGGTGGCTCACTCCGTTTGCCACAACGAGCATGCGGCAGCATCCGGCCCTGACCGTGGTTTCGTTTGTCTTCCACGTTTGCTTGCTGGCGGTGCCGCTGTTCTTGTCGGCGCATATTGTTTTGTGGGAAGACGCATGGGGTCTCACCTGGTGGACGC
>JABDRH010000605.1 GCA_013041835.1 Desulfatitalea sp.
ACCCTCAGAAGGCCGGTCACTTCTTTCATCGCAAGTGAAAAGGCGCGGCATCAGTTCGGCGTACCATCAGAACCGTCAGCGGTAACCACAACCCACATTACAAGCAACGCCGCTTAGTTTGTTTGTAACGTTTTGGCTGCTCCCGCTGCATCATGGGCGGGAGCAGCTTTTTTGCCGGCCATTTTTACACACATTGGACTTGACCTGGCTTTGCCTCTTGATTTATCCTTTCAGCGGGCTTCAACACTTTGTTTCATCAAAAATTAGGCTTTGTAGTGGGCAAGGTGTATTCCTTCTATAGGTTCAAACTGTTCCGTTTGACCTGAAAACCGATTCTAATGGGGACCAGGCTCTTTCTAAGGGGTGTTGATTTGTTCAGATTGTTGCGAAGCTGCATTGTAAAGCGACATCGATGGGTCGGGAGGTTGGATGAAAAATCAGTTGGTATTCGGCGAAAGGCGGCTGCATCAGCGCAAAGAGTGCACCTTCGCGGTGAAAATTGATGACACGGTTAAGGTCTATCAGGGGCATCTGCGGAATCTGAGCCTCAGCGGCGCGCTGATCAAACCCCCTACCCAGTTCAAAGCGCGTATCGGCAAGGAGCTGTATCTGACGATTCCTTTCCGCAACAGGGGAGGAGATATCACCATCAAAGGGCAGATCATCTACCATCGGCACAATGGGATGGTGGTTGTTTTTCTCAGATAATTCCAATTATCCGGGTACAAATTCGAAAGACCGGCTAGAGTGCCGCCGTCTTGCCGGAACCGGCCTTTACCTAATCTTTACACTTCCTTTATCGCCTTTTCACGCTTTTGCATTAATATGAGGCTAACTGATAATTTACGGTTTTCGGCCGTAAAGCAGTTCGGCCGGCGAACCCAAGCGCAGGAGGCTACCTATGAAACGACTCATTGGAATCCTTATTGTCACCCTCGGCGTACTGGTGCTGGGCTTCAGCCATAACGGCATTACAGACAAGGGCAACAACGAAGCAGTGTCCCAGTTGCCGCCCAACACACAAACGGCGGTCTTTGCAGGCGGTTGCTTTTGGTGCACGGAATCAGATTTCGAGACGGTGGCGGGCGTCCGTGAAGCAGTCTCGGGATATACCGGCGGGCAGGCGGCAAATCCGACCTACGAGCAGGTTTCCCACGGTGGGACCGGCCATATCGAATCGGTCAAGGTCTATTTCGATCCGACCCGCATCTCCTATGAAGATCTGCTCGACATCTTCTGGCGGCATGTGGACCCCACCGACCCCGGTGGTCAATTCGCGGACCGCGGCGACCAGTACCGCAGCGTCATTTTCTATGCCGACGAGCAGCAGCGACGGGCAGCCCAGTCGTCCAAGGCGCGGTTGTCGACATCAGGGCAGTTCGACAAGCCCATTGTTACCGAGATTCTTGCCTTGGGTGAATTTTATCCGGCCGAGGCGTATCACCAGGATTACTACAAAAAAAATTCATTTCGATACAAATTTTACCGCAGTCGCTCCGGCCGGGATCAATTTTTAGAGCGAGCATGGGGCATGGACAAGTTTAAAAAGGAGAAAGGCATGAAGCAATCGAGCTCGCCTGCCGGTGATATGCAGGAAATGAACACGAAAAGCGGTGCCGTTAATACGCCCGATAAAGAATCGCTGCGCGAGCGGCTTACCCCGATGCAGTATGGCGTGACCCAAAAAGACGGTACCGAACCCCCCTTTAACAATGCGTATTGGGACAACCATGATGAGGGCATCTATGTGGATATCGTCTCTGGCGAACCCCTGTTCAGCTCCACCCATAAGTTTGATTCGGGTACGGGATGGCCCAGCTTTACGCAACCGCTGGCGGTGGATAACGTCGTGGAAAGGATTGACCGCGGCTTATTCATGGTGCGCACCGAAGTGCGCAGCAAACAAGCCGATTCCCATCTGGGCCATGTGTTTGAGGACGGCCCTGCGCCCACGGGATTGCGTTACTGCATCAATTCCGCGGCCTTGCGTTTCATTCCGAAGGAAAAACTGACCGAAGAGGGGTATGGCAAGTATGTGGGGCTATTTGAAAAAGAGTGAAACAGGGCATTCATCCGCATTTGGTGAACCCGCAAAAATGGCACGTCTGGCAGCCCTCCTCGAAGCTGATGGTCTGGCCGCATTCAGGGCAGGTGGCGCCTAAAAGACTGTTGACGGCCTTGCCGGGTTGCCGGCCGGTTGTTGTTTTTACATAGCGACGTTCCAGAACGCGGGCGATGGCATCGGGAATCGACAGCACCAGTCCGCCTTCCTGGAAGATGGGATGCTCCCCGCCAATACCCTTGAGTTGCTCGATGATCTGGTCCACCTGTACCCCCGAGCGCAGGGCCAGGGAAACCAGGCGTCCGATGGCCTCGGTCTTGGCGGTGGTGGAGCGACCCGACTTGCCGATGGTGGCAAACACCTCGAAAGGGCGGCCGTTGAATTCGGTCACGGTCACGTAAAGCTGGCCATAGCCGGTGCGGATTTTGGTCGTAAAGCCTTCCAGGGTTTCAGGCCGCTTGCGCACGGCGGCCATGATGTCATCGGACGACGCGCTAGCACCGGTGGCGAGCACCTGCTGTTCCTTGCTGCCGTCCCGGTAGAGGGTCACCCCTTTGCAGCCCAGCTCGTAGGCCAGGTCATAGATCTTGCGTACATCGTCCGCCGTGGCGTCCCGGGGCAGGTTGACGGTTTTGGAGACGGCATTGTCGGTGTACTTTTGGAAAGCGGCCTGCATGCGCAGATGCCATTCCGGCGAGATGTCGTGGGCCGTGACGAAGACCGCCCGAACTTCCTCGGGAATGGTGTCAATATCCTTGATGGACCCGCACCGGGCAATCGTCTCCATCAGTTCCGCCGAATAGAAGCCGCGTGTCTTGGCCTCGGCCTCGAAGATGGGATTGACTTCGGTGAGGCGGTCGTTATCCATCACATTGCGCACAAAGCTCAGGGCGAACAGCGGTTCGATGCCGCTGGAGCAGTTGGCGATGATGCTCAGGGTGCCGGTGGGGGCGATGGTGGTGCGTGTGGCGTTGCGCAGGGGCGGACTATCCGTCTCCTTGTAAATGCTCTGGTCGAAATTGAGAAAGGCGCTTCGGGTTTCGGCCAGCCGACGGGATGCACTGCATGCCTCGTTCTGGATAAACGCCATGACCTTTTCGGCCAATTTCAAAGCTGCTTCGGAGTTATATGGAATCTTTAATTGAAAAAGCAAATCGGCAAAACCCATCACACCCAGGCCCACCTTCCGGTTGCCTTTGACCATGGCGTCGATGGACGGTAAGGGATACGCCGACATATCGATGGTATTGTCCAAAAAATGAACGGCTGCATGTACCACGCGGCCTAGCGCTTCAAAATCCACAGTGGGCGCATCCTGCTCCGTACACACGAAACGGGCCAGGTTGATGGAGCCCAAATTGCATGCCTCCATGGGCAGCAAGGGCTGTTCACCGCACGGATTTGTGCTCTCGATCCGGCCGAGGCGTGGGGTGGGATTGTCGCGGTTCATGCGGTCGAGAAAGACGATGCCGGGATCGCCGTTTTTCCACGCCTGCTGGACCAGCGCACCGTAAACCGTTGCAGCGTTCAACGATCCGGTTCGCTGCTGGGTGCAGGGGTCAACCAGGTCGTACGTCGCATCGTGCGCCACGGCTTGCATGAACGCGTCGGTGAGGCCGACCGAGATGTTGAAATTGTTCAGATCCCCGTTGTTCTGCTTGCAGAAGATAAACTCCATAATGTCGGGGTGATCCACATTTAATATGGCCATGTTGGCGCCGCGGCGCGTGCCGCCCTGTTTGACTTGTTCGGTGGCGGTATTGAAAATTTTCATGAAGGAGACCGGCCCCGAAGCCACTCCGCCGGTCGTGCCCACCATGGAATTTTTGGGTCTCAACCGGGAGAAAGAAAAGCCGGTGCCGCCGCCCGATTTGTGGATGATGGCCGCATTTTTCAAGGTGTCGAAGATGGCTTCCATGCTGTCGTCCACCGGCAGTACGAAACAGGCGGCCAACTGCCCCAGCCGGCGGCCCGCATTCATCAGGGTGGGTGAGTTGGGCAAAAATGTCAGGTCGGTCATCAGGCGATAGAAGACCTCCTCGGTGCCCTTCACGTCGGCATCTGAATCATACCTCAGGTCAGCCTGGGCGATGTGGCGGGCCACCCGACGAAACATCTGCGCCGGCTTCTCTTTGCAGCGTCCGGCGTCATCCTTGCGCAGATAGCGCCGTTCGAGCACCTTGACGGCATTATCGGTCAGATGAAGGCCGTTTCGTACGAACAGCGACTTGTCCAGGGGCACGCGTACGATCTTGGGCAGACCGTGCTCCTCCAAGGTGGCCTCGACCACGGCATCGACAATAGGCGGGGTGATGCGGTGTATTTTCAAATCATCGATGGCTTCACGGATGAAACGGCAAATGGACTGCGCCTGTTCGCCGTCCATGGGATGTTGTTGGATCAGCATGCGCGACAATTGGTCATCATCCCAGCTATAGGCAGCCAGATCGACAACGCCTTCCTTGGTCTCAATGAGCTTGGCTTTGCGCCCCATGAGCAACTCTCCTTGTTTGATGTAGGCAATTTTAGAGGTACTACATCTTGTATGTCAACAGGAATAATTCTCAATATGTGGTTTTTTTTAATTGACAGGCCTGGCTTTTTTGGTGTAGCTAAATACCCATGCGATCAAGCAATCACAACGACAAACCGCACCATCATTACCTCATACTTCCAGTAGTACACTGAAACCCTCCGGCGTTTCGGCGTCGGACCACAACCCGATACAAACAATTCCAATTTCCCATAAAGGAGCCTGCGGTGTTTGAGCAAATCAAGAAACGTGATGGACGCATTGTGGAATTTGACTCCACCAAGATAACCGCCGCCATCGCCAAGGCCGGCCAGGCCACCAGCGAGTTCAACGAGCGCGAGGGGCGAAAGCTAACCTTGCGCGTGTTGACTCTGGCGCATGATTTACGTCTCGGGCCGGTTCCCGAAGTGGAGGAAGTTCAAGATATCGTCGAACGCGTATTACTCGATTCACCTTACCACAGCACGGCCAAGGCCTACATTCTCTACCGCGAGCAGCACGCCCAGATCCGGCGTATCACCACGGAAGCCAATGTGGATCTGGTGGACCACTACATTCAGCGCCTCGACTGGAAAATCAAAGAGAACAGCAACATGTGCTACTCGTTGCAAGGGTTGAACAACTATATTTCATCGGATATCACCTCGGAATACTGGCTTAACAAGATCTATCCGCCCCAAATCCGCAGGGTCCATAAGGATGGCGACCTGCATATCCACGATCTGAGCCTGCTGTCGGTCTACTGCGTCGGCTGGGACCTGAAAGACCTCCTCGTCAACGGCTTCAAAGGGGTCGAGGGAAAAGTGGAGAGCGCCCCGCCCAGGCACCTGCGATCGGCGTTGGGGCAAATCGTCAACTTTTTCTACACGCTTCAGGGCGAAGCGGCCGGCGCCCAGGCGCTGTCGAACTTCGACACTTTGCTGGCCCCCTTCGTGCGGTACGACGAGCTGCCCTATGATAAGGTGAAGCAAGCCCTTCAGGAATTTGTGTTCAACATCAACATTCCCACTCGGGTCGGCTTTCAGACGCCCTTCACCAATATCACCATGGATCTGTCTGTCCCGTCCGTGCTCAAGGATCACCCGGTGATCGTGGGCGGCAAGGAAGGGCCGGCGACCTACGCCGAGTTCCAGCCCGAGATGGACATGATCAACCGCGCCTTTGCCGAGGTGATGATGGCGGGCGACGCCAAGGGACGCGTCTTCACCTTCCCCATTCCCACCTATAACATTACCCCTGACTTTGACTGGGACAATCCCAACCTGGACATGGTGTGGCAGATGACCGCCAAATACGGCATTCCTTACTTTTCCAACTTCGTCAACTCGGACATGTCGCCCGAGGATGCGCGCTCCATGTGCTGTCGCCTGCGGCTGGACAACCGCGAGCTGCTCAAGCGCGGCGGCGGATTGTTCGGCGCCAATCCGCTCACCGGCTCCATCGGTGTGGTGACCCTGAACCTGCCTCGTATCGGCTACCTGGCCAAGGGCGAAAAGGATTTTTTCGACCGCCTGGCGCAGATGACGCATCTGGCCGTGGAAAGCTTGATCATCAAGCGCAAAGTCCTGGAAAAGTTCACTGAAAAGAATCTTTACCCCTATTCCCGTTTCTACCTGCGGGAGATCAAGCAAGGCGGCGGCATGTACTGGAAGAATCATTTCTCCACCGTCGGCATCATCGGCATGAACGAGGCCTGCCTCAATTTCATCGGGAAAGACATCGGCAGCATGGAAGGCCAGGCCTTTGCCCTGAAAGTCATGGACTATCTGCGCCACTTGCTGTCCGAAGTCCAGGAGCAGACCGGCGACATTTTCAATCTGGAGGCCACGCCGGCCGAAGGCACCTCTTTTCGCCTGGCCATGCTGGACAAGCGGCGACATCCGGAAATCCGCTGCTCCAATGAAACCGAATACCGAAAAGGCGCCGCTCCCTACTATACGAATTCCACTCAACTGCCGGTCAATTACACCGACGATCTCTACGAAACCTTTCAATTGCAGGATCGCTTGCAGACCAAATACACCGGTGGCACCGTGTTGCACGTTTTTCTGGGAGAACAGCTCGCCGACATCGTGGCCGTCAAGTCCTTGGTGCGCAAAATCGCTCATAACTACCGGCTGCCCTACTTCACCCTGACCCCAACCTTCAGTGTCTGTCCCTCCCATGGCTACCTCAAAGGGGAGCAGCCGCGTTGCGCCCAGTGCGATCAGGAGACGGAGATCTACTCCCGGGTGGTGGGCTACCTGCGCCCGGTCAAACAGTGGAACGACGGCAAACAGGCCGAGTATGCCCTGCGCAAAACCTTTCGCACCGGCTCCATCGATCAGCACACCAGCGTGACCGTGGTGCCCAAGGCCAAGATTATCTCGGTCGAAAAAAAGCGCGCCGCCGAACCCCTGGCGCATACGGCTGAAAGCCAATCGGAAGCCACCGTGCAAGATGCATTGTAGGTTTGAACAAACAACCCCATGATCCTGGCCGGCCTGCAAAACAGCTCGCTGATCGACTATCCCGGCAAGGTCGCCTGTGTGGCCTTTCTCACCGGCTGCAACTTTACCTGTCCGTATTGCCACAATCCCGAACTGGCCCGGGGCCGCTTTCCTCAGCGCATTGCCCTGGACCGGTTTTTGGCATTTCTATCCCAGCGGCGTCTTCTGCTCGACGGCGTGGTCGTTTCGGGTGGAGAACCGACCCTGAACCCGGACCTGCCTGCCCTGCGTCGCGCCGTCAAAAAACTGGGCCTGCCCGTCAAGCTGG
>JABDRH010000610.1 GCA_013041835.1 Desulfatitalea sp.
GTCCATATGCCCGTGCGCTGGCACTTTATCGGCCATCTGCAAAGCAACAAGGCCAGGTATGCCGTGCGCATGTTCGACTTGATCCACACCTTGGATTCCGTCAAACTGGCGCTCGAAATCAATAAGCAGGCCGGCAAGATCGGCAAGCATCAGCAAGTCTTGGTCCAGGTCAACATCAGCGGCGAGACGGGCAAATCGGGGATTGATGCGAAAAGCGCTGTGGCGCTCGTTGAACAGATCAGTCATCTGGAACATCTGAGCATCCAAGGGCTCATGACCATGCCGCCGTTTTTTGATGATCCGGACCGGGCCCGCCCTTATTTCGCGGCTTTGCGACATTTGCGCGACCGGATCGCCGATCTGCGCTTGGTCCATGTGGCCATGGCGGAACTGAGCATGGGCATGACCGGCGATTTCGAAGCCGCCATCGAAGAAGGAGCGACACTGGTGCGCATCGGTACGGCGCTGTTTGGAGCCAGGTCATGAAGCTGTTGCTGCACACTTGCTGCGGACCATGCACTATATATCCGTTGCGGGTGCTGCGGGAAGCCGGTAGCACAGTACATGGCTTCTTTTACCGCAGCAATATCCACCCGTTTTCCGAATGCGTTAAACGCCAGCAAACTCTGGAAACCTATGCAGCGCAGGCGGACTTGAAACTCATTATCGAAGCGCGGTATGATTTGCACGGATTTTTACGCAATGCCGCCTTTCGCGAGACTGACCGCTGCCGCCTGTGCTATTACAGCCGGCTACGCGCCACCGCCCGGATCGCCAGGCGCGGAACGTTCCAGGCATTTTCTTCCACCCTGCTCTACAGCCGTTATCAGCAGCATGACATGATACGATCCATTGGAGAAGCAGTGGGCCGTGAAGTGGGCGTGCCATTTTACTATCAAGATTTTCGCACCGGCTGGAACGACGGTGTCAACGCTTCCAAATCATTGGGCATGTATCGTCAGAAGTACTGCGGTTGCATCTACAGTGAGCTGGAGCGATACGACAAAAGCAGATCCCAGCGAACAATTCCTAAAGCCTGACAGGCCATCATGTTCTCCAATTTCATCTATTTTATCCTCGCCTTGATCGCTCTTTCCCTCTACCAACCGACCCAGTCGTCCATGCTGTCGCCATCGGAAGCCTTCGTGGGCTTTGTTTGTTTTTCGCTGTTGTTTGCGGTTTATACCCGCAGCCGTTTTTTCCATCTGGCCCGTTTGGTGGGCAAACTAAACTCGCACCGTCTGGATCAACGCTTTAGTGCCATGGTCACCCATCACAGTCTCCTGGCACTTCTCACCTTCGCAGCGGATATCTGGATTCTGGACCTGCCCTCCTATCTCAGCCCGTTAAAGCTGTTCACCCTGCTACCAACCTTGTCCAATCTGCTTTTTCTGGCCGTATTTATTGGCTATCTGACCATCGTATGGGTGTTCGCCTTCGACGCCCATACCCCCATCTACGGCAGCGATATCAGCCGGGGCAGCTATGTCTACTCCAACCTGGCCTTCAGCGTTCCCGTTCTGCTGCCATGGGTATTGCTGTTTTTCATCTCCGATTTGTTGTACCTGCTGCCTTTTGAATGGCCCAAGCGTTTTTTGAACACGGATATCGGCCACACGGTCTATTTTCTCATTTTTTTATTGGTCACGGCCATTTTCACGCCACTGCTGGTGCAACGGGTCTGGCGCTGTACCCCATTGCCCCCGGGCACTTTGCGTGAGCGCATCGTAAGCTTGTGTCAGCGCGCCGGCGTGGCCTATGCAGACATCGTTTATTGGCCGATATTTGGCGGGCAGATGATTACG
Organism: Desulfatitalea sp.; assembly: GCA_013041835.1. GTDB lineage: Bacteria > Desulfobacterota > Desulfobacteria > Desulfobacterales > Desulfosarcinaceae > Desulfatitalea. Next base: position 1,806 of record JABDRH010000610.1, read on the forward strand.
GCCGGTGTCATGGGACTGGTGGCCCGCTTCCGTTACATTCTGGTGACCGACGCCTTGTTGCGGCTGCTGTCGCCCGACGAACTGGACCAGGTGATCGCCCACGAGATCGGCCACGTAAAGCGAAAGCATCTGCTGCTCTACCTGATGTTTATCGTCGGATTCATGCTTATCACCTATGCGGTTTTTCCCCTGAGCAATCTGATGTTGCTCCATTTTTTTTCGCTGCAGCGCTTTATAGTGACCTTTCATATCGATTCCAACAAGTTTATTTTTGCCCTTTCAGCCGTCTTGCTGGTGGCGGCCATCGTTGTATATTTCCGATACATTTTTGGTTATTTCATTCGTAATTTCGAGCGTCAGGCCGACCTGTTCGTCTTTCGGCTCTTTCCAAGTGTTCAGCCGTTGATCGCTACCTTCGATAAAATTGTAACCAACAGCGGCCAACCGGCCGACAAGCCCAACTGGCATCATTTCAGCATCCAGCAGCGAATAGATTACTTGCGTCGCTGCGAGACCGATCCAGCCTGGATTCAACGTCATGAACGCAAGGTAAAAAGAAGTATTGCCATCTACCTGTGCAGCCTGGTGATCTTGGGGCTGGGCGTGTTCCATCTCAATCAACTGAACAGCCCGGAGAGCGTGCGCCGGCTAAATATCAATGCAATAGAACATTATCTGTCAAATAAGGCGCACAAGACGAAAGATGATGTGTTTCTCTACCGTTTGTTGGCAAACAACTACATGGCACAAAAAGATGATTCCCGTGCCGTAAAAACCTATCAACGAGCATTGCAAATTACACCGAACGATCCCGATCTGTTGAATAATCTGGCCTGGCTTTTCGCCACCACCGAAGAGGGTACGCTGCGCGATCCTCTGGCCGCACTGGTCATGGCTCAGCGGGCTATACAACTCAAAAGTGCGCCCCACATCTGGGATACGCTGGCGGAGGCATTCTATGTCAATGGGCGTTTTCAAAAGGCCGTGGCGGCCGAGAAAAGGGCTTTGTCCATGAACCCGGCTGATCGCCAACCCTATGAGCGGCAACTGGCCAAGTTTCAAAAAGCGCTGGAGAATCAGCGGACATTTCAACGAAAAGAGTGATCTTATTTAATACAAACCTTGCGTACTTGCAGCAAATCCGTATGTCCGTTCAATATCTTCTCGATCCCATCCTGCTTCAAAGTCGTCATGCCGTCGTGGATGGCTTGGGTACGAATATCTTCCATCTTGGAGCGTAATTGAATGAGTTTTTTCATTGGATCGGTGCCGGTGAGCAGCTCGTGGATTCCCATGCGGCCGCGGTAACCGGTATTGTTGCACAGGTCGCATCCCGCCGGTTTGAATAGTTTCAGGTCCGAGGAATAGGACGGCAGTTGGTTTCTTTCATAGTCCTCGGAACCATATTCACGCTTGAGTTCTTCGTGCTCGTCCTCGCTGGGATTGTACTCCTTTTTGCAGTCGGCACACAGGGTCCGCACCAGGCGCTGGGCCATGATGCACAAAATCGCGTCGGCGAAGTTGAACGGGTCCATGCCCATGTCCAGCAGACGCACGATACTCTCTGGTGCACTGTTGGTGTGCAGGGTGGAAAAGACCAGGTGGCCGGTAAGAGAAGCTTCGATGCCGATATGGGTGGTCTCCTTGTCGCGCATCTCGCCCACCATGATGACATCCGGGTCGGCACGCAGAAACGAACGCATGGCGGCGGCAAAGTCGAAACCAATCTTGGGCTTTACCTGTACCTGGCGCAACCCTTTCTGAGTGATTTCAACCGGATCCTCGGCGGTCCAAATCTTGGTTTCGGTCTTGTTGATATAGGCCAGGGCCGAGTGCAGGGTGGTGGGCTTGCCTGAACCGGTGGGGCCGCAGACCAAAATCAGTCCATAGGGC
>JABDRH010000218.1 GCA_013041835.1 Desulfatitalea sp.
CCGCAGATGGGGCAGACCCAGTCCTCGGGCAGGTCCTCGAAAGCGACGCCGGGTTCGATACCGCCCTCCTCGTCGCCTTCGGCTGGGTCGTAAACATAATCGCAAGGGATGCAACGCCATTTGTCCATGGTTACTCCTCTGATTGTTCGATAAAATGGCAAAATAGATTCACACAATTTCTTGCTGCCACAACTTCTTTATAACCAAACGTATTTTCCTGTAAGCTACAACAGCTTTGTTGACTCGGTTGGACGCGGTACCTTCACCACGAGAAACCTGAGAACCGCATCGCTTTCATTGTACCAGCAATGGGGTATCTTTGCCGGACTATTTATCAGTGTGTCTTGGCCTACCTCCTGTTTCTCGCCGCCGATTTCCACCACACCCTTTCCTTCTAAAACATAGAAAAATACATCCACAGGTGTTTTGTGTTTTTTCAACGCTTCACCCGGCTCAAGGGTGATATGAACAGCTTGAGCGTTTTCTGTGTTATAGAGCATGCTCGCTTTTACACCATGCGGATTCTCCGTTGGTTGGGCTTTTTTAGCGTACACTGTTTCCACGATCTACCCTCCTTGTTCATGGTGCTCCAATCAGGTGAATCGTGAGCACCATGAACTTCATTATTTTAGAAATATCTATTTCCCAGCCATCATTGCGGCGATATCCTCCTCAACGGTGCCCACGGGCTTGATGTCGAATTTTTCAACCAGCACCTTGGCGACGTTGGTAGACAGGAATCCTGGCAATGTGGGGCCCAGACGAATACCCTTGACGCCGAGGAACAGCAAGGCCAGCAGCACGGCCACGGCCTTTTGCTCGTACCAGGCGATATCGTAAGAAATGGGCAGTTCGTTGATGTCGTTCAGGCCGAAGGCTTCCTTGAGTTTGAGAGCGATGACAGCCAGGGAATATGAATCGTTGCACTGGCCGGCATCTAAAACGCGGGGAATGCCGCCGATGTCGCCCAAGGCCAATTTGTTGTAACGGTATTTGGCGCATCCGGCTGTCAAGATCACGGTGTCCTTAGGCAGGTTTTCAGCCACTTCGGTAAAGTAGCTGCGGGCCTTCTGGCGCCCGTCGCACCCGGCCATAACCACAAAGCGTTTGATGGCGCCTGATTTGACGGCATCAATGACCTTGTTGGCCAGGGCCAAAACCTGGTTGTGGGCAAACCCGCCCACGATCTTACCGGATTCGATCTCTTGGGGCGCTGGGCATTTCTTGGCCAGCTCCACGGCTGCCGAAAAATCCTTTGCGCCGCCTTCGGGCCGGTCGGTAATGTGTTTGGCGCCCGGATAATTGACCACGTTGGTGGTAAAAAGCCTCTCCAGATAGGTGTTGTCTTTTTTGATCGGGATCAGGCAGTTGGTGGTCAGCACGATGGCGCCGTTGAAGGATTCGAAATCCTTGTTCTGATGCCACCACGAACCGCCGTAGTTGCCGATGAAATGGTCATATTTTTTGAATGCAGGGTAGTAGTTGGCCGGCAACATCTCGCCGTGAGTGTAAACATCCACACCCGTTCCCTCGGGCTTGCCGCACACGCCTTTGACAGTGCAGCCGCTGTTTTTGGCCGTTTCCTGACATTGAAAACAAAACATGGTGCTCTCTCCTTTCGTCCGTTGCTTTCATTGTGAGACCTCCCTTGGTGCGTCTGATTAATTGAATGTCTCCTTATGGTTGCGGCGATAATTTTTACAGTTTAAATCCAGAATTCGGGATAGCGGCGATTTGACGCCAGATTGTTCACCAACAAAGCGATGATGAGCATGACGAAGGCACCCAGTCCGGCGGGAACCAGCGCATACAGGTAGCCCAGATTGTGAACGCTGTCTCCGCCGATAACCGCGATCAGCGCAGTCGCCCCACCTGGCGGATGAAGCGTTTTGGTCAGATGCATCACTGCAATGGCGATCGATACGGCAAGTGCCGCCGCCAACCAAGGTATGTTGCCTAGAAATTGATAGGCGGCCACACCAATCACAGCCGAGAGCATATGGCCGCCGATCAGGTTTCGAGGTTGGGCCAAAGGGCTCCGGATGGCCCCGTAAATGAGCACGGCCGAGGCACCGAACGATCCGATAATCATGATCAGTGCGGACTGGTCCAATAATTTGAAATGCATCAGCCCCACGACGGCGATACCAAGAAAGCTGCCGAGCCAGGACCAGAAAATTTCAACCTTTGTTTTTCAGACAATGGGCGATGACCTGCATGAATGATCCCCTTTGATCCGCGCCCATTTTGCGCAAGAAATCCTTTTCTGAGATCACACCGATGACACGGCCATCACGATCTGCCACAGGCGCACCCGAGATGCCTTTTTCAGCCAGCAGTGTGGCGGTCGCAATCAAATCAGTATCAATACGGACGAAATGCACCGGAGTGGTCATGATGTCGGCGGCTTTCAAGGCGTGCATCAAGCGATTTTTGGCCAATGCATACGCTATCCGATAAACCTCCCTGAAATCGGCTGGGGTGATATCGATGTAGCCCTGCATGGATTTCATGGCCGCTATGACATCGTCGTCCGAAATGTCGACAGGGGCACACTCTCGAAGGTCGGCTGAACTCATAGCATAAACTCCATTAGGTTGGGGTTTGCCGGCGGCATTAGAGGATCACATTCTTCTTGCCACCGAAGTAGCGCATGAACTGAGCCCGTTTATAAATCGCCGGATTGGTGCTGCGCTCTTGGCTCAGTTTGCCCCTAAAATCAGCCAGTTTGCCATACTCACATCACTTGGGCATCAAGGGCCGCTTGCAGCTCTTCCAGCAATTGTTCCAGTGCGATGCCGTGAATGCGAGCGACGTCCTTTAATGTATGGAACGTTTCTGTCGGACACCCGACGCAAAGCATTTTCCTTTTCATAAAAACGCCGATCGCCGACGGATGGGCCCTCAATAATTCACTGATTGTCATTTCCGCGTCGAGCTGCATGATACCTTAGCCTATTTTCAGCAATGGTTTTTGTCTTTGCGCTGGAACAAATTAGAACCCCAAATCGCAAATAATTTTCAAAGTTTCGTTATAGATATTTTGTTTTCAACACGTCTGCCATCTGTTTGACCGCCGCAAAGGCACGTTCCACGGTGCGTTCCTTATCCGGGTTGACTAGGCAGCAGGTAGCCGGAGAGAGCATGGATCGGGCGATAAGGCGCTCTTGATCAATACCCTTGGACCATAGTATTTCCCATACATTTTCAAGACGTTGGATTAAAGAAGGGATCTCTTCCTGGGCGAACGTCTCGAAACCCGTGGGGACGATCCCCCAGACAATGACTCCGTCCCGATCAAGGAATCTTCTAATTGCAGCAGTGTAGGATGCAAAAATTTCCGCGTTAGTGTAAACGTCCAGAGAAAGCACATCCAGGTCCAGGTTCAACAGAAAATCCCAGTCCGGGTTGCCGCACAAATGAATCCCCCGGGGCCGGTCCACCTGAGTGAAAAATTGGTCCAGATCACCCTTGGCTTTCAGATCGCCATACCCGGCCATGGCCGAAAACAGGAATTGCAATCCCGGTTCATCCACAAACATAAAGGCATTGCTGTTACGCTGTTTGAGCCGGGCCAATTGGACGTTCAACCGTTTGGCCATGAAATCGAGCATGAAGGGCCGTATGGTGTCATCAAACAAAATAGGGCGGTCATCCTGGTCCAGGATGTTGAAACCAAAACTGATGGGCCCTTCCAATTGGCCGCGAATGGCCGGCCTGTCCGCGAGGTCCATCGTCAGAAATCGGTGATAAACCGCCGAATAGGTTTCGCTGACGTCAAAATAGGTCGGATCATCAAACCTGAGCAGCGCCTCTTCCAGTTCCTCGGCGAATTTGTCCATTGAAAAACGCAAGGTCCGCTTTTCCATATCCAGAATGATACCGGGGAAATGTTCCGCCGCCTGCACGTACATATCCTCATAATCGCTATAGTTCGGTAGTTGCGGCCAGAAGGGCACGTCCAGGGACAGGGCCATGTCCAGGGCTCGCGATACGTCTGTGTGC
>JABDRH010000614.1 GCA_013041835.1 Desulfatitalea sp.
ACCCTACTGCGCCTGGGCCGCATGCTCAACTTCATGAAAGCGCTCTTGGATCGCGGTGAAGTGTTGCCCATGCCATCTCCGGCGCCAAAACATATCGAAGAAACCGAACGGAATGCTGTCGGCCGGACATTACTCGCCGCTTTCCTGCATGAGGGCGCCATTTACGGCACAGACCCCGATGGCAACGTCTATGCCCACGAAGTGGATCGTCAAATGACGTGGGCCTTTTTAAACGGACTGAAGGGTGTCACACTGCGCGGGGCAGGTACTGGCGCATAGTGCTGCAACATCGGCCATTTTACAGTCAGCTATCTCTGGTGTGCGGTTCCAAATGGCAACGGCAAAAATCAGTTCCCAGTGCCTGCGCTTTGGTTGGCGTTTCTGCTCGCAGGCACTGAACTGGCGGTGGGGAAAAGGGAAACTGTGCAACATGCATGGTCAATCAAGCACCTATCTGGCTGTGATATCCTTGGGAGGGGCGACCGGCTCGCTGCCGCTGTTGATCAGTTGCGTCTCTTTCAGCTCTTCACGATTTACCATTTTAAAAAACCGGCGTTCTTCACGAACGGTTCTGCAGTGATTACAGATATCTAAGTGACTTACCGGCGTACCACAGATTTTACATCGACTTCCCATGGAAAATCTCCTTTCTCTTTCTGTAGGTTATATCACTGGGCAAACGGGGAAATCCGTTTAAAGATCGCTAAGGCAATAGTGCTTCACATGACCAGTGGAGGCGAAAAGATCTCTAAATCTAATATGAAAGACGCTGTTTGTCAAGCCGTTTGCCGATGATACCTTCAAAAAGATCCGCCAGACAAGGTTTTGTTTGACTCAACTGCTATAAATAACTGCGAAATAAATATTTAAAAGGCACCTGCCGCCAAAATTCATTAACAACGGCCTTTTATGGCGGTGAAGTGTCGGCCGGATAGCTGCCCAGGCATTTTACGCTGATGGCCATCTCCTCCATCTGTTGAAAAACCCGGCGGACTCGCTCGTCCTGCCGATCCCCTTCAAAGTCGAGAAAAAAACTGAAGTTACCCGGATCCGAACGTACCGGCATGGAAGCGATGCGGGTCAGGTTGATCCCGGCTTTGGCGAACAGGCGCAACACATTATAAAGGCGGCCGGCCTCGTGGGCAGTGGCGAAAATAATGGAGGTCTTATCACCACGACCCATGTTGGGTTCCCTGGATAAAAGCAGAAAGCGCGTGGAGTTGGCAGGGCCGTCCGCAATTTCACGGGCCACGATTTCCAGATCGTATAACTCGGCGCACAAGCTGCTGGCGATGGCTGCGGCGGCCCGCGGGTTCTCACGGGCGATCATTTTGGCCGCACCGGCGGTGTCATAATAAGGGCGCGGTTCCAGCCGATGGTCGATCAGATAGCGCTGGCATTGGGCCAAAGCCTGGGGATGGGAGTAGACCACCCGGATTTCATCCATGCCCTTCGGTTCCGTCGTCAACAGGCAATGGTTGACCGCTACCCGTCCCTCACCAATCACCTGCAGATCGGTGGTGGTCAGCAGGTCGTTCACCTGGGTAACGGCGCCTTCAAGCGAGTTTTCCACCGGAACCACACCCAGGTCCAGGTAGCCGGCCTGCACGCCCTGGAAAACATCCACGAACTCCATGCAGGGGATAAAAGCGCCACCCGGTACCAGTTTACGGCAGGCCACCTCGCCGTAAGCACCGGGCTCGCCCTGGAAGGCCACCAATTTTCGGTCCTCTTTTTGCAATCGTTTGCTCTCTTCAATGATGGCACTGAGCAACCGGCGGGAAAAAGAGCTTTTCACCAGGTCGAGATTCATACGTTCGGCACGAGCCAAGACGATCTGTTCACGACGGGTGTCGGCCACTTTGGTTTTGAACTTTTTAGACCGGATGGCCAGGCTCATTCGCTCTTGCAGCAATACCAGCAGTTCCCGATCGATCTTATCTATCTTAAGGCGTATCTGATCCAGATTCATGTGACTCTTCCCCGGATATATGCATCTGTCCGTTCCATACATGCCCCTCCTGTTTCCAGTCCGAAATGGTTGTATGGTCGTGCGTTTCAGTTTAAAGTTTTATATAAGAAGCATAAATTGGAATCAATCACTTATATGGCGATCTCAATATTGAAACGCAGATGGTTCATCGCACTGATGGGATGCGGTTGCATCGTCGGGGGCTTGCTGGCGGCGCTCGTATTCTATCTTCCCGGCCACATCGAACAGCGTATTTTACCAAGGTTGGCCGCCGCTGCCGGATTCGATCCCGGGCAGCTTGAAATTCGACGCGTGGGGTTGACCGGTGCCGACATAGGGCCTATTCAACTTCGACTGAACGATGCACCTTGCATAGATATTCCGGCCATCCAGATCAACTATTCCATCGTCGGACTTTTCCGGCGCAGCATCGACGACGTCATTATCAGCGGTATGCAGTTGACCCTATCCTTGAACCATGACGCAACCGGCATAACCGGATTGACACCCACCGGAGCGCATTCGGCACACGCGGCTCCGGTGGGGCTTGAAACCCTGCTGCCCTTTGAAATGAAGCGGGTGCAACTGCGCAATGCCCTGATCACGCTACAGTG
>JABDRH010000618.1 GCA_013041835.1 Desulfatitalea sp.
GATTCGCTCCGCACTGAGCCTGAAGTCCGAAATCAAAGGCATGATCCCCCACTTGGTTTCCGTTATCGTCATGGGTAACCAAACGCCCGCCGGCTGTATAATCATCCGGATTTCCGGAGTAGGTCCCCATCATTTTGTCCACTTCGATCAGCAAGGTGGCGGTTTGGTTTTCCAGCAAGGCACCTGTCGCCACGTATTGGAAGTGCAGATTCCGGTTTGCATCGATTAAAAAATACCCGCGATCCATCCGGCCTGTATCAATACCGTATGCTGCGGAGACGCTTGCATCGAGATCCGACAAAAAGGTCACATCGGGTGCCACGGATTCGGAAAATTCCAGGTGAGATTCCACGGACTGCGTATTGATCCCCATGACTTTGATGCCGCGATCTTCAAAAAAGGAAAGATTTCGCTGAAACTCAGCGAATTCAGCCGTTCAGCCGGGGGAGTTGTCTAAAATATAGAACGCAAGGATGGCCCCCTGAGTCCCGGTTTCTCCCAACGCATTGCTAAGCGAAATCATTTCGCCATGCTGGTCCGGCATCGTAAAATCCGGTACTGTGTCACCAATTTCAAAGATGGATGCGATCTCACAGCCCAAGAATACGAACAACAACATCATCATCATTCCGGCAGCCAATCTGCCGGTGCCCCATCGCCTCATACATTCCTCCTTGCTTTTTGTGAATAAAGGTTGCCTGTGTGATGGACGCACATATCGCGTCATATCACTCGATATTTTGCATACACATACGCGTTAATCCGGCGACCGTGACAAAACTCACAATTTTTTTTTAAGAAATGTTACGAATCAAAAAAAATGAGGACGAAAGGCAATTTTTTTGATGAACATGTCACACTCGTCCCTATTGAGAGTACAAGACAGATTGCAGTGACAAAACCAAGGAACAAGACGATGGTGCATCCATTTATCGAAGAAAGAGACGAACGGACAAGTGATGTCGAGTTGATTGGACGCTCATTAAATGGGAGCAAAAAAGCATTGGAAAGCCTCATCTTGAGGCATCAGGCCTGGGTATACAATATCGCCTTTAAAATGGTCATGGATCATGACGACGCCTGTGATGTGACCCAAGACATCCTGATCAAGACCATGACGGCCCTGGCCACCTACGATGCCGCCAAAGGCGCCTTCCGAACCTGGCTTTACCGCATAACGGCCAATCACATCATATCCATGAAAAAAAAGAAAACCGAATGCAAAATCAACGATATCAAAGCCTATGTGACCTTTGTTGAAAGCATCCCCGATGATCGCCTATCCTCCCATCCCGAGGAAACCATTCTCGAAGAAGAGGTCAAAATCAACTGCATGCTAGGGATGATCATGTGCCTGAACCGTAAGGCGCGGCTGGTTTTCATTTTGGGAGGGATATTTGGCCTGACGGACGTTGTGGGCAGCGATATTCTTGGCATATCCCGAAACAATTTTAGAAAGATTCTATCCCGGTCAAGAAAAAAAATTTATTCACAAATCAATGGGTTATGCGGCCTTGTGGACCCCAGGAATCCCTGCCGATGTTCCAATAAAATATCGGCATTTGTCGCCAAGGGGTGGGCCGATGCCAAACACCCCAGATACAGCAACCCGGGCGCTCCCACCATCAAGGATAGAGTCGCTGAAAAATATGATACGTTTATGGATCTTTATTATCATCCCTTTTTCGAACTCTACCGGCAGCAGCCCTTTTACGATAGCACCGACATTTCATCGTGGTTGCGGAATCTTTTGGAGAGCGATGATTTTCATGAAATCTTTAAACTGTCATGAACCAGCCCCAAGTCGCTAAACAAAGGCCTGCAATCGAGCTGATCGCTCATCGCACGAGGGCAAAGCCCAACCTGAAGGCCTGTGTGCGGTCGCGGTAGTCTAAAAGGCTTTCAGCCAACGTATCCACATATTGCACTTGCAGGTATATTCCCGCACTACTGGACAACCGTTGGCTTAGCGGAAAAGTCAGATCCGCCTGCACGGAAGCGCCTTGTTCGGCAAAACCCAACTTGGTGCCAAGCACGAAACCGTCCGCTTTACCGACTTTGAGGGTCAGTTCGCAATATCCCCGGTAATCTTGCAGATCCGCATTGGTATCGTCATCATTTTCCGCATAAAGCCAGACCCTGGGGAAAACGCCAAGACCGATGCGGGTGGTGGGTTTGTAAAATACGAAAACCGGCTGCAGGTAGATTGTATTTGTACTTCGCGACTCATTTCCCGCTCGGCCGTTGGATTCATGTCGGGCGCCGAACTGGACGAACAATGCATGCATCCAGTCCGGTTTTTGCCTAATGTTTTTAGTCATATAGAGCAGTTCGGGTTTGTAGCTGGTATCCTCGAAGGGGGCTGAGTCCGAGGCCAAATCCCAGAACGATGTCTGGGTATATCCGAAATGGATTCCGCTTACCCATGAATGCTTCCGCGCCATCTGGTTTTCATCGCCGAAGAGGCGATATTTCAGGCTGATTTGAAACTTGCTTTGTGCTGGGTCCGTGCCGACCAGGAAATAAATGGGTTCATAGGCCGAAATATTGGATAGGTAGGGC
>JABDRH010000619.1 GCA_013041835.1 Desulfatitalea sp.
ATGTGAAGTTATTTTTGCGCGAGCCCCAAGCCCCGCCGCCGCATTCCGCGGGTACCGCTATTCGGCCCGGCGCGTTTCCACGAGGCCGCAAAACAGCCGGCGAAGCTCCTTTTCCGTCAACTCGGTCAACAGGTCGTCCATTTCTTCGGTGTCCATGGCCTCGGACGTTTCGGAGCGCTCTTCTTGCGTTTCGGTGCAAACAGGCAGCTCGGCACAGCGCTCTTGGATCTGGTCAACCGTAAGTTCGCGGTTGTTTTCGATCCATTGATGACAACCATCATGGCTGCCGGCATAGAGCACGAAGAGCCGCTTGCCTTGTTTGTAGGTGATCAGGCGGTAACCGTTGCCCAGGTCGTACTTCATCACCCCCTTGATGCGCAGTTCACCGTGCTTGGTGATATTGCCCACCCGCTCGGGGATGATGCCGCTGGCCCGCATGCGCTCGATGATGGCTTCGGCCCGCTGGGCCGCAAGGGCTGCTTTTTTCCCGGAACGGCGCAGTGTTTGAAGGTGCTTTTCGATTTTGGCGTCTATATGGACTTGCATGGGGTTAACCCTTTGCCGGAAACGGCCGCGGTCTTTTTCGGTCCGGCGGTGTGGGTGACCGGGCAGGCATCCACGCAGGCGCGGCAACCGGTGCAACGATCTTCATGGATGCTTCGCGCCCGCTTGTGCACCACGGCCTTGAAGCGGCCCGGTTCGCCCGAAACCGACTGCAACCGGGCATAGGTGACCAGTTCGATATTGGGATGGCGGCCGGCGGCCACCAGGTAGGGCGACAAAATGCACATAGAGCAATCGATGGTGGGAAAGGTTTTGTCCAACGCCCCCATGACACCGCCAATGGCCGGTGTTTTCTCCACTATATAGACGTAATAGCCCGAATCGGCGAGATCCATGGCAGCCTGGATGCCGGCGACGCCGCCGCCGACGACCATCACGGCTCCGGTGGGTTGTGTACTCATGATGCCTTCCTTGTCGATTCAAGCCGTCAGCGATTTGACGAAATGTTTTGCCGGTCCCAGGGCGGTCACGGCTTCGGTTACCCGCCGGGCCGTGGCGGCGAACTTGGTCGATTCAGCCGAGGAGATCCAGGAAAAGTGGATGCGCTCGGGTTCAAGCCCGTTGAACACCAGCAGGTTCTTTAACAGGGCAAACTTGCGTCTCGCGTAAAAATTGCCTTCGATGTAGTGACAATCGCCCGGGTGACAGCCTGACACCCAGATGCCGTCGGCGCCTTCGCGCAACGCGGCGAGAATGAACTTGGGGCTGATGCGCCCGCTGCATGGCACACGGATAACGCGAATATTGGGTGGATATTGCAGACGGCTCACGCCGGCCAGGTCGGCGGCGCCATAGGTGCACCAGTTGCAGAAAAAAGCGATGATTTTAGGTTGCCATTCCATGTTTCCAATCTCCTTGCCTGACGCCCGATCCCAAAGGCACACAGCGGAAAACGCCAGGGTGTCCGTACCTCATGCAGATTGCCGTTCGGTGTTTGCGGCCTCCGCGCGGAATGTGCCGCCGGCAATCGGCGACGGCCCGAGCTTGTGAATGCTTTCGGTCATCTCCCGGGCGATCTCGGCAAAGCGCGGCCCCATGGCCGAACTCAGATTGAACATCTGGACCCGGTCGGGTTCCATGCCGATCTGCGCCAAGGCCTTGCGTACCGCTTCCACCTTCTTGCGGGTCTTGAGATTGCCCTCGAGAAAGTGGCACTCGCCTTCCAGGCACCCGGCCACGTAAACGCCGTCGGCGCCCTCCTCGATGGCCTTGAGCAGGTGTATCATGTCGACCCGGCCGGTGCAGGGCACCTGGATGACCTTGACATTGGCCGGGTAGTCCAGCCGCATGCTGCCGGCCAGGTCTGCGGCTGCATAGGCGCAGTACTTACAGCATATGGCAAGAATTTCGGGCTCGAAGGGCGTGTCTTTTTCCCGTGTCATGAAATGGCTCCTTTTCATGTCAACCCAAAAGGATTTGGGGTTCCCGGCTCTCCGGGCAACCACACTTGCTGCAAGTCATCCCCCAAATACTCCCGCTCGTTTTCAGCCAGTACGCCGAGGGACAGGGCGATGATCGTCCACAGGTGCGTCACATGGTAGTTTCCACCGAAGTGTTCGGCCAGTTCGTGGATCTGGGCGTGGCAGTTGTGGCAGGGCGTCAGGCAGTAGTCGGCGCCTGTTGCGATGATCTGGTCGAACTTGATTTTGCCGTACGCGAAGCGCGCTTCGGTATAGCCCGATTGCAAATAGCCGCCCCCGCCGCCACAGCAGAAATTGTTGGACTTGTTGGGATGCATGTCCACGAAGTTCTCTTCACCCACGCAGGCCTTGACCACGTCGCGCATCTTGTCGGCCTGCGCATCGCCGTAGCTTTTGCGGATCTGGTTGCAAGGGTCCTGGACGGTGAACTTGATCTTCAGGTCCTTGTTCCATTCCGAGCTGACCTTGAGTTTGCCTGCTTTGATCCATTCGTAGTAGTAGGCCACCATGGGAGCGATCTCCAACGGGGAGTCGAGCCCGTACCGTTTGTTGCCCTGCCACACGGAAAAAGTGGAGTGGCCGCACTCGGTGTTCAGATATACTTTGCAGCCCAATTCTTCGGCGCGTTTCAAAGTGTTGTTGGCGATTTTCTTCCAGTTTTCGTCGTCGGCCAGGAACATGCAGTAGTTCTCACCGCCCCAACCCTTATTGCTGTAGGTCCAGTCGGCGCCGGCCAGGTGCAGAATCTTCCATAACGGCACCATCTCGTCGGGTTCGGTGACGGGTTCGCGGGAGTTCTGGCTGACAAAGAAATGAGCGCCCTTTTTCTCCAGGGGGGCTTCCAGCGCTTCCCATCCGGGTTGGCTTTCGCGGACCTCTTCAAGCACATCTTCAACGACGAAAGTGAAATCCTCGGGCGGCGTGCCCATGGCGCTGCCGCTCTCGTTGCGCAGGGCCATGTCGCAAGAGCCCAGGATGCCCTTGGGGCGCTCTTGCCGGGGCCACAGCTTGCGCGCTTCGAACACCAGGCCGGAGATGTTGATCTCCATGGGGCAGACATAGGTGCAACGCGTGCACATCGAGCACATCCATACCCAGGGATGCTTGGTGATCTCCTGGTCCATGCCCAGGGCGACCATGCGTAGAAACTTGCGCGGGTCCATATTCTCCAGCCCGGTGGCCGGGCATCCCGAGGCGCAAGCGCCGCAGGTCAGACACAGGTTGAGGTTTTCTCCCTTGGGGATAAGATGGCGAACGCGATCGAGGAAGCTTTTGGTTTTACCTTTATTTTTGAGAACAATGGCCTGGGACACGAGCAGATCTCCTTTGACAGTGAAAATGGACGGTCTGCTCGAAGCGGGGGTAAAACTTCACAGGGATACCCCCTCCCCTATCGTGGGAGGGCTGGAATGCGATGCGGGCGTTACGAATACACGTTCTTTAAAGACGAGCACCGATTCTCGGGACAATGCCTGTGCTATGCCGGCCCGGGCAGCGAGCAGCCGTTAGCTCAGGTATAGCCTGCATATCGGTGTGATGGGGACATGATGGTGACGTTGGCTCCCTTGTTATTGAATACAAGTGGTTTTGTATAGAAAAGCGTGAGGTTAAAGTCAAAGTGGAAAAATCAATAAGCCGCTCTTTCAGTCATTCGGATTTTCAATGGCTTTTGCATTTCATTCATGCACTCACTTGACATTCCGCCGCGCGCCATGCCACCCATGATGCATGTGTTGGCACCCGGCACATTTTTTCTTGAAATACACATAAGATATCGTTATTGTGTGTATTAATAATTGGAGGGAATCCCATGGGAAGAACAAACGTGGTCCTTGACGACGATTTAGTAAAAGAATGTCAAATACTTACCGGGATTCGGACACGTCGGGCACTCATCGACTATGCACTCCATGAGGTGCGCCGCCGTGGCCGACAAAAGCGCTTGCTTGAACTGAAGGGCACCATAAAGTGGGAGGGAGACCTTGCCGCGTGGCGGGAGACGCGTGGTTGATGGTGCTCGTCGATACAACCGTCTGGATCGATTTTTTTGCAGATCGTGGAGCGTCGCACGTGGCGACGCTTCAGGAATTGATCGAGGCTGAAGCGGATTTATCCCTCTGTGGCGTTATCCTTGCGGAGGTGCTCCAGGGAATCCGATCCGATACAGACTTTATCAAGACAAGGGAATATCTTGGCGATCTGATTTTGCTGCCCATGCGGCACGGAACATTTGTGCGAGCGGCGGAGGTCTACAGGTTTCTTGGAAAGAAAGGAATCACCATTCGGAAGCCAGTTGACTGTATGATTGCTTCTGTTGCCATTGAAAACGATATCCACCTGCTCCACAATGACCGAGATTTTTACCATATCGCCAAATACACGAAGCTCAGCGTTTTTGATTGAAAATAATGGCTTGTGCCTTGTTTTCACCGCGCCGTGTTTGTTTCATCCAGCAATCCCTTATCGTACAGCATCTTTAAGGATAGGTCGATGTCAACCATCGAGGTGTCGTTTTTCAAGAGGCTTTCCATGACCTGCCGGTATGAATACGTGCCTTTATCGACGATCGCGCCTATTTCTTTAAAGACCGGATGCCCGCCGATATGATGTTTTTTGTTCGGCGAAAGAAGCAAAAATCCATTGGGCTGATTCTCGAATCTCAAATCGTCTCGAAAGGCCAGGCGGCTATCCGGAAGGGGATTTTCGGGCATATGCGTTTCAACCATCTTTTCTATTGCCGCACGATAGCTTTTGGCATCCTCGAATGTTGTTTTCGCGAACTCTCGATACCCATGCGGCCATTGATTGGAAGCATAACAGGGACTTACGAGTTTGATGGTCTTGTCGACCATGTTTACGAGAAATCCGGAAACACAGGCGATGGATCCTTGGGGTATAAACGCCGCACCTTTTGGAATTTTGAGTCCGCCGAGGTGCTCATTTTTGTAATGGCGCGTGCGTCCGGACTTGGCTTTCATTCTGGGCGCATTTTTCATCTGGAGCAAAAGGGTCACGTCCCGTAATTCATCGGGCGAATAGGTGTCATGAATCTTGCGCAGGATCGGTAAACTGAGTACCGAGATGCGTGGCCACGGATCGGGCCCTTCACGATAGAAACGGATCAGGCGGCGCAGCCAAGCCGGATCATGCAGCGGCGCCGCGGTGGCGGTGCACACGACAGCGCCGGTAATCATTTTGTAGTCCTTTATAAAATCGAGGTAGTGCGCATTGTCATAGGGTTCTGTTGCATAATAACAAAGCGCGCCGCATGCCGCGTCCCCAAACATCGCGTAGCCGTCGCGAACGATCTGGCTCCACAGTCGGCGATTTTCAGGTGTGTCGTCAAAAACAGCGGAGAGCTTTTCGCTTGAAAAGCCGCAAAATGCGCATGACATCGAACATCCCTTGCTCAGTTCAAAGGCAAAGATGGGGTGATCGATCTGATCGGCATAATGCCCCAGTTCGCTTTGGGTCGCCGCGATACGGCGCTGGCGCCAGGCATGAAATCGCCGGATCATTTCAGTGTCGGGAACATCCGATGCGTTGGTGTTTACCATTTGGGTGCGGGCCCTCAACCAGGCCGCCCATAAATGTAACATGGGGTGGGTTTTAAGATCCGCTTCCAAGTCGCCATCGATTTTAAGGGTATCCTTTCCATCGAAGACCCAGTCCCAATAGCGCGAGGCTTTATCGGGTTGTTTCCATAAAGGGGCCAACGCTTGCGGTTCGAACGCGATGCCGATGTCACGCATCCGTTTTCGAACATCATGCTTTCCGGAATCGTCGTTAAGTGCGTTTGCAAAGGATCGATCTGCCTCGGTGCATTCAAAAAACCGCTTCATTTGGGCAATCAAACAAAGATCCTTTTCTGAAAATGAATTCACGACGTCCGCGTATGAAGCGAATGTATGTGAGGATAAAATCTGAGATAGGCGCATGGTCTTTTTATTCATTCCCGCGGGGTTTTCGGCACGAAAACCGTCATTGGTGCAAGTTCGGTGTTGATCAGGTGGTCGAGGGTGACCCCAAAGTGCTTCGCAAGCTTATCCATGGCGCGCAGCGGCGCAAGTTCGTCGCCCGCTTCCGTGTCGATGCCTCCCGAGACAATACCCTCGATGAAGTGTTTGTTGATTCCGGTCTTGGCCGATAGCGCGGCCGCCTCGGTACCGGATGCTTTCATCAGTTGCCCAAGGTTCTTTTTTAACACGCCCTTATCTCTTTCCTTCACGAAAAAATCCGAGCCCCTGCCGGAACCGATACTGGTAACGATACTTGCTTGAACGCCATATGCAACCGCATACACCACGGCATTCACCGCCTGCACCGCGACCATGTCTGATTTGGGGCTTAACAGGCGAGCGACATTTTCAAGGTCTTCGTCCGTCAATCCAGCTCCTTTGCGATACTTTTCGTTGTACGCCAGCATGTCATCCGTTGTGAAGATGTGTCCACGCTTTCTGCCGATATCAATGACGGCCTTGTCGTCTCCTTTCATGATTGCATCGTTTAATTGATGCCTTAAAACATCGTCTCCGCGAAGATTATCTTCGGTCAGCAAGCGAGCAAAACGCTCAAAATCCGCAAGGGCCATTTTCCACCTCCTTGTTTTTTTTAACTCGCATGTTAGGGCTCTCGAAAAAATGATTAAACCCGTTTTTCCCCGCACCCTTATCCCCCATATGCGTCGTTTCGGCCAACGCCGGGATTCCGGCACTGGTGATATAAATCTTGGGCCTTCTCCTTAAATGCGGAAAATCGATTGCAGCCTTGATCCAAGACCTCAAGCGCTTCGTCGGGTCTGCCTTTATCAAGTAGAATGACCGCAAGATCGTGGAAAGGATCTGTAAAAGACGCATCGGCAAGTTGAACGGCCTGTCGAAGCGCCGCGATACCTTCTTGCGTGTTGCCCTGTCTCGACAAACAGATACCAAGGCCGTTGTATAGATAAGCATTGTTGGGATCCAGTGTTATGGCTTTCCGGTTGACATCCACGGCGTCTGAATAGTTTTCCAGTTTATAATGTGCGAATCCCAATAACGATAGCGCGGCCATGTGGTCCGGATCTAATTTTACCGCCTTTGCAAGACATGCTACGGCGATTTCGTAAAGGTCCAACGATACCGCCTTTGCGGCCCTTGCGATCAATGTTTCCACGTCCTGTATGTTTTCTATTTTAGGAAAAACGTCTTCAATATGGTTTCGGCGCGCACAATATGGATTTTGAGTCAAATCATGGGTCGTGGAAAGCTTCGCGCTGCTGCAGCCTGCCAGGCATACCTCTCCGAACTGGCATTGAGCGCAAAATCCGCTGAGGTCCGATTTTTTTAATTGACGGTTCCACGCAAAGGCCTCCGGGCTTTCCCAGATGTCGCGAAGCGATTTTTCCCTGATATTTCCTTCAACGAACCGATCATCTCGAATCGATGTGCAGCCGGTAATGCGCCCATCGTGCAAGATACCGATATTTGACTTTCCGGCCTGACACCCCATCCAGCCGGACCCGCATCCGGAAGAATTTTCCCAAAGCATTTTCGTTTGTTTTGTGTAGTAACCCACGGAATCCGCGATCACCGGTTTCAGCGTGCCATGGGTCAGCAACCGGCAGGCAAAACCAATGATATCTTCGACCTGCCGGGGATCAATCACCTCTTGCCGGGAAAGATTTCCCATTGGAAGCCCTATTTGGAGCTGCCAAATTTCAACGGCCAGCTTTTCAAGGACTTTCTGAATCTGAGGCAGTTCACGAATGTTCTTTTTCAAAATGGTGGTCACCACCGCGGATTGAAAGTGTTTTTCTTTCATCAACGCCAACACCCTGACAACCCGGGCATGGGCGCCCTTTTTCCGGATGCCGTCGTGTGTTTGTGCCCCTCCGTCAAGGCTTATGCCGATGTTTACAACACCCGAGTCGCGGGCGAGTTCAAGCAAGCGGTCGTCGATCAACCATCCGTTGGAAATCAGATTGACGCCCACCCCTTGATGAGAAAGGCGTTTCGCGATGATATGCCAATCCTGCCGCAATAGCGGCTCACCGCCGGACAGCGTGAGTTGCTTCAATCCAAGTTCGGCCAATTCGTCGCACAATCGAAGTGCCTCGAAGGTGTTTAATTCGTTTGGCATTTTTTCCGAACACCGCGATCCGCAATGACCGCAGCGCATGTTGCAGGCCAGCGTGATTTCCCAAACGGCTGTTTTCAGTTGATATGCCATGATCCACACCTTTGGTTAACGGTTTAAAATGCTTTCTGACGCCGGGACCGAATCGTTATGGGACCGATGCTATCGGTTAAACAGCAATAAGGTGAGCGATCTGCTGCACCGTCCAGGGACCGATGCCCCAGACATGTGTCAGGGACTCAATAGTGGGGAATGGACCGTTCGTTTCCCGGTAGTTTATGATCAACCGTGCATAAAACGCCGATATGCAGGGAAGGGATGCCAACTGGGCTGCCGTGGCCGTGTTGATATTGATGCGTGCCGCTTCCTCCGGCGCCGGGGGCTGCGGCGGTTCAGGCGCCGGTACCGCACCGATCTCGCTCATGACGTGCTCAAGCGCCCTTCGCGCGTTCACGCGTTTTCCCAACATGTTTTCGAAGCCGAAGTTGTATGGATCAATTTCATCCCCGCTTTCAATCAGGATTTCTTTCGCTCGGGCGGCGGTGAGCCGTGGCCCCCCCGGCACGGCGGCGTTGAGGCCCACCGCATGCATGAGCGCAAGGACCCCGGCGACATGAGGGGCGGCAAAAGAGGTTCCCCATTTGAAGCGGTAGGGG
>JABDRH010000621.1 GCA_013041835.1 Desulfatitalea sp.
GGCCTGATCCTGATGATGTACCCACCGCTGGCCAAGGTGAAATACGAACAACTGCCACGGGTATTCAGGGATACCAAGGTACTGGCCCTTTCTCTGGTGCAGAACTGGGTCATTGGGCCGGTGCTGATGTTTCTGCTGGCCGTCGCCTTTCTTTCCGGCCACAACGAATACATGGTCGGCCTGATCCTCATTGGCCTGGCCCGCTGCATTGCCATGGTGATCGTCTGGAACGATCTGGCGCACGGCGATCGAGAGTATTGCGCCAGACTGGTGGCCTTCAACTCGATCTTCCAGGTACTCTTTTTTTCGGTGTACGCCTATTTTTTTATCACCCTGGTGCCCCAATGGCTCGGTATGGCCGGCACCGTCGTCGATATTTCCATCGGACAGATTGCCGAAAGCGTTTTTATTTACTTGGGCATCCCGTTTCTCGGCGGCATGCTCTCCCGCTTTCTGGGGCTCAAGATCAAAGGCGAACAATGGTATGAAACACGCTTTATACCCAAGATCAGTCCCATTACCCTGGTGGCGCTGCTCTTCACCATCCTGGTGATGTTTTCCCTGAAAGGTGAGTATATCGTTCAACTACCGTTCGATGTTTTGCGGGTAGCCATCCCGCTATGCATCTACTTCGTGGTGATGTTTTTTGTCTCCTTTTATTTTTCCTTAAAAGTGGGTGCCACCTATGAGCAGTCCACCACGTTGAGTTTTACTGCCGCCTCTAACAATTTCGAACTGGCCATCGCCGTGGCCGTGGCGGTATTCGGGATTGACTCCGGGCAGGCTTTTGCAGCCGTCATTGGTCCGCTGGTGGAGGTGCCGGTGTTGATCGGCTTGGTGAACGTTGCCCTTTGGTTCAAAGGCAAATACTTTCCATTTGCCGTCAGCACGCCCACAGGGGTATGCCATAAGGCAAGTCAAGCCTGATTTCGAACCGGTATCGTCATTGAACCCGGAGGAGATGAAATGGATCAGTATTCGGTTTTCCCCTTGACTTTCATGACAAATTTTCTTAAGCACGGGCCGTGTTTCATCCATCATTTATGAAAGGATGCAGGCGAGAAATAATTTCACCGCTGGGATAGGTACATCCTTACGGTAAGGCGTCACACCAAGAACCATTGCCGCTCGAACTGAGCGTCGGCGGTCCTGGTGCCATGTAACTGGCAAAATGAAAGAGAGGGCGTTGGATGCCGCGTATGACGAAGTACTTTCATGTGGTTCTGGTTTTAATGTTTACTGTCTCTTTCGGATACGGCTGTTCTCCTGCCACTTACAAAATCCATCCCGAATTCAATCAACGGTGCCAGAAGATTGGATCCTATTGCCTCATCAAACCCGATGTTGAAATCTGTCAGATTTCTGCCGGCGGAGTGCGGGAAGTCCGGGATGATTGGTGTGAATTGGGTCTGGCGAACGTCATCGCCGCATTGGAAAAGACACTCACACAGAAAGAGGTGGTTTTCAAGGATATCGTGGTAGAAGGACGCATGGACGAAACAGCGGATGAGATTCGCGCCCTCTACAGGGCAGTGAGTTACAGCATCAGGGTGCATGCCATCGGCGGCCCCAACGTATTCCCCGACAAAGCTTCAAATTTCGACTATGCCATTGGTCCCATCGATGATTTCCTGAACGTGTACGGTTGTGATGCCTTGATCATAGTATATGGCTCAGACGAGGTCTCTTCCGGCGGCAGAAAAGCAGTGGCCGTGTTGGGCTTGCTGGCGGGAGCGTTTACCGGCGTTGCGGCTACACCCAGGGGCGCAATCACCGCCATCAATTTTGCCACCATCGATGCCGACGGCAATATCCTGTGGTACAACTCAAAGGCGGAAGGCGGGTATGATCTGCGAAGCAAGGATAGCACGCAGCAGTTGATCGACAACGTTCTGGCTGAATACCCTCGGTGTAATCGATGAAAACGATATCCTTTTGCCTGATCTTTCTCCTATTGCTCACGGCGTGCGCAGCAACTGACCTCAAACCGGTCACCGATGAGACGTTTGCCTTTCGTGAGGACGAAAAACGGCTTTGGCTGCGCTCCCAGGAAGAACAGGCGTTTCTTAACCAAAGCGGTTTGCTGTACGATGATCCGCAGGTCGAGGCTTACTTGAATCAGATAGCAACCCAGTTGCAGCCTCCGGAGGTTTACCGCCACATCCCCATCAAGGTGCGCATTCTAAGGGATGCCTATCTGAACGCATTCGCCTATCCCAACGGGGTGATCTACGTCCACACCGGCATTATCGCCCGGGCCGAAAATGAGGCGCAGATGGCTACCCTGCTTGCCCATGAAATGACCCACTGCACCCATCGGCATGCAGCGAAAAATTTCAGGGCGGTGAAAAACAATACCGCTTTTTTGGCCGCCTTTCAGACCACCGTCGGTGGCATCGGCGGCGGCATCGGAAGCCTGGCCAATGTCCTTGGCTCCCTAGGAACGATAGCGGCAACCACCGGCTATTCGCGTGAGCTTGAAACTGAGGCGGACATGGTGGGGTTCCGGCTTATCGCCAATGCCGGTTATGATCCCAGGGAAGCACCCAAGCTCTTCGTTCACCTTAAAGAGGAGCTTTCCGAAGAAAATATCAAAGAACCCTATTTTTTCGGGTCCCACCCTCAACTCGATGCGCGCATCGCCAACTACGAGGCACTGATCGACAACGATCGTTTTGAAACGTTCGGCGATACCAAAAACGCGGCGATTTTCCAAGAAAAGATCAAACGGGTTATCCTCGATAACGCCGTTCTCGATATCAAGCTCGGCCGGTTTGAGCATGCGCAGCGAGGCATCGAAAAATATCTCGCGCTGGTTCCGGAAGATGCCGCCGCTTATTTTTACTTGGGAGAAGCATTCAACCAACGTGGGGGGGACGAGGACATCCAACATTCCATCAGAAACTACGAAAAAAGTATCGCCCTTGACCCCGCATCCGCCCAGGCCTACCGAAAATTGGGCCTGGCCTACTATAAAAATGGGGAGAATTTCCAAGCCAGCAAGTACCTTCGGAAATATCTCACTTATTCGCCACAAGCGGCCGACAGGAAGTTTATTGAATACTACCTCGAACAGATCGATACATCAAAATGAAGGAGATCTGCAATGCGAAGAATTCTGATGATATTGCCGCTGTTTTTCATCATCGGATGCATGACGCCTTGGTCCCAAGTCGGCGGACCGTATCATGACACTCAATACGGGTATGCCGTCGATCTTCCCCTGGGCTGGTCGAAACTCAATACGGACAAGTATCTGTTCATTACCCGCGACGGCGGCATGCTGCAAAACATCTTCATTGAAAGAATGGGCACCGATGTGGTGTTCTCGCACACCAAGAAGAAGTTAAACAAATCAATGCTGCCCATGGAAGTGGCCGAAGTGATCATCGACAACATTAGTTCGGACAAGACGGTATTGAATTTTCAAGTCCTGGAAAACAATCCGTTGATCCTTGGCGCGGACCATGGATTTAAAATCCTGTTCACCTACAACAATGCCGATGATTTGAAGTTTAAAAGCATCTATTGCGGTTTTCTCACCGATGAGTGGTTCTACACCATCCGCTATACGGCCCCGGAACGACACTACTTCCGGAAAGATATCGACGAATTCGAACGGGTGTTAGGTTCATTCAAGCGCACGTCGTAGCACGCGGCGACTCACTACGGCTTCACCCTTGACGCTTGCGGTCTTCGGCCTTTACAACAGTGTGCGGGATTGCGCCCGGATTTGGTTCATCTGCAAGGCGCATGGAAACGCAACCTACCGGGCCTGATAATCTGTGCTGACAGCATCCAATCCAGCCAATGAAAAACGGTTGAGATTTTCAATCAGTCGTTCCGTGCCGCTCATCCCCAACACCTGTTGGATGAGCCCTGTCACCTCGCTGCCTGACAAAAGCAGAATCAGGCTGAGGCAAGGCGCCATGACACTCATTAGGCAATGCAGTATTGCTGGATCGTGCTCTGGAATTCCCGTTGCCTGATGCATTATGCTGCGCAGATACTGCGCCTTGGGCATCACTTCAGACTGAATGAATTCCGCCGTTTGCACTGAAGGAGAAAACAGTTCGCGCACGAACACCCTTGCATGCCAGCTCCGTTCTTCCATGAGTCGTAAGATAATCTGTTCGATGAGGCGGGTGAGTTTGGAATGTGGCGCCATGCTGCTTTCAGCCAGCGCCGCCAGTTCCTCGAGCGCCAGATAATGCCTGTGCCCCTCAATGAGAACGGCCTGATAAAGACCATCGCGCCCGCCAAAATGGTAGTTGATCGTGGCAAGATCCACGCCGGCTTTTTGGGCGATGGCCTTGTTGGTTGTGTAGGCGAAGCCTTGCACCGCGATCAACTGACCGGCCGCTTCAAGGATTTTTGCGCGGGTTGCCTCTCCGTCGCTCCGACGCGATTTGCCCATGAATCATATACCTTCCGCTTTAAGGTGAACCATGATTTGCCTTGCGGTTTAAATTAAAATATGTTTTAAATTAAAATCAATTTAGACTAACCATATGGATAAATCAAGATGGTTTTTGGGATGATGATGAAGACAAGCACAATCGGTCCATTTGTTTCTTCTTCATCCCTTTGCTCTATTGAGGAGTTTTCACGATGAAAAAGCGGGTACTGATCATTCTGGCAATGGTTCTGATATCGGCAGGCGCGGGCAGAGCATTCTGGTTGCATGACCGTAAGGCGGATACCAAAGCATTACAAGCATTGCACGGCAACGTGGACATTCGCCAGGTTTCGCTGGCCTTTGAAAATTCCGGACGGATCGTCAAACTGGCGGTTCAAGAAGGCGATCGGGTACATTCGGGTCAAGTACTGGGTTTTCTGGATACCCGAACACTGGAAATCCAGGCGGAGCAGGCAACAGCCCGCTTTGATGCTCAGCAACAACTCGTCCGGCAGTTGCATGCGGGCGCAAGGCCGCAGGAAATCGCCCAGGCGAAAGCCCGGCTGGCGGCAGTTCAGGCGCAAGCCGAACAGGCGCGTGAGGATCTTTTCCGGCTAAACGGCATCGCGGCAGATACCAACGGCCGTGGGGTGAGCCGACAGGCGCTTGACCAGGCAATAGGCAATGACCGCGTTGCCCAGGCCAAGGTTGCAGAGCAGCAGGAAAGCTTGAATCTCCTGCAACTGGGCGCCCGTGACGAGGAGCGCAACGCCGCTGAAGCACAGCTCAGGGCCATCGAGGCGGACCTGGATCTGATCCGCCACAGGATCGCCCAATGCGAATTACGGGCCCCGGTCGATGCGGTCGTACGCGCACGATTATTGGAGCCCGGAGATATGGCCTTTCCGCAAAAAGCCGTCTATACGCTGGCGCTGGCCAACCCTAAGTGGGTGCGTGTTTACGCCGATGAAACAGATCTTGGCCGGATCAAACCCGGCATGAAAGCCAGTGTCCATACCGATAGCTGGCCTGACCAGCCGGTTTCGGGCAAAGTCGGCTACATCTCTTCGGTGGCGGAGTTCACGCCAAAGGCTGTCCAGACCGAAGCGTTGCGGACCAGCCTCGTCTATGAAGTCCGGGTCATGGTCGATGATCCGGATAACCGCTTGCGCCTGGGGCAGCCGGCAACCGTACGACTGGACACCGGTGATGATGGGGTTGAGCAATGAATGGCGATGACGGCGTCATTGTGGCCGGGGATCTTGTCAAAACGTTTCCCGGTGCAAAGCATTCATCCCCCCTGCGCGCGGTGGATGGCATCTGCCTGCGCATCCGCGCCGGCGAACTGACCGCGCTGGTGGGGCCGGACGGCGCGGGCAAGACCACGCTCATGCGCATGATCGCCGGGCTGTTTGCGCCTACCCGCGGCCATCTGAAGGTGCTTGACACGGATGTGGCCGCCCATCCCCAGCAGGTCCAAAACCGCATCAGCTACATGCCGCAACGTTTCGGTCTGTATGAAGATCTGAGCGTGATGGAAAACCTGGAGCTGTATGCCGATCTGCACGGGGTTGTGCAGGAACAACGGCACGAGCGTTTCAGCCGCCTGCTGGATATGACCAATCTGGCCCGCTTCACCGGGCGGCCGGCGGGAAAGCTTTCCGGTGGCATGAAGCAAAAGCTCGGGCTGGCGTGCACGCTGGTTCGATTGCCGGAGCTGCTGTTGCTCGACGAGCCTAGTGTAGGGG
>JABDRH010000623.1 GCA_013041835.1 Desulfatitalea sp.
GGACCAATGGATGCCGTGGAATTACAAACAAGCAAATTGTGAAGTCACTTGCTAACGATGGGCAGGTTGTCTTCACCCTGCCCGCTGCGTCAACGCCTTCCCGCTCCGTTATGTCACCGCAGGACCATCCCGTCACCGTAGGCCCACTATGCGAAAAAAAATTGCTTACGCACGCTTGCCGAAAGGACACGCACTTGCTTCGGGCTTTCTTGCTCCTGATTTCAATCTGGTCAGCAAAGCTTTCCGTAACGGTAGACCGTTTTACGGTGCTTTCATTATCAGGACTCCGTCCTCAGCACTGATAATACTCCCGATACCACGCCACAAAATTCGCGATTCCCTTGGCCAGCGGCGTTGCCGGTTTAAATCCCACATCTCTCATCAGGTCGTCCACATCGGCATAGGTGGCCGGGACGTCACCGGGCTGAATATCCATGTAATTCTTTCGGGCGGTCTTGCCCAGGGCCTTTTCAACGGCCTCGATGAAATCGGAAAGCTGCACGGGATTGTTGTTGCCGATATTGTAGATTTTGTACTGTTTATAGGATGCGCCCGGATCGGGCGTGTCACCGCACCACCGGGGATCGGGATCGGGTGATTTGGCCATGACCCGCACCACGCCTTCGACGATATCGTCGATATAGGTAAAATCGCGCTGCATTTTGCCATGGTTGAACACATCAATGGGCTCATCGGCAAGAATCGCTTTGGTAAAAAGAAACAGGGCCATGTCGGGCCGTCCCCAAGGGCCGTAAACCGTGAAAAAACGAAGCCCGGTGCAGGGCAGGTCGTACAAATGGCTGTAGGTGTGGGCCATCAGTTCGTTGGCTTTCTTGGTGGCGGCATACAAGGAGACCGGGTGATCCACGTTGTGATGCACGGAAAAAGGCATCTTTGTATTGGCGCCGTATACCGAGCTGGACGAAGCAAAGACCAGATGCTTCACGCCATGATGGCGGCAGCATTCCAGGATGTTGACAAACCCCACCAGGTTCGAATTGACATAGGCATGCGGGTTTTGCAGCGAATAACGCACCCCGGCCTGGGCCGCCAGGTTGACCACCACGTCGATCGGTTCGTTTTGGAACAAGTGATTCATCTTGTCCAGGTCGGCCAGGTCGATAGTATGGGAAGAGAAATTGGGA
This sequence comes from Desulfatitalea sp., assembly GCA_013041835.1. GTDB lineage: Bacteria > Desulfobacterota > Desulfobacteria > Desulfobacterales > Desulfosarcinaceae > Desulfatitalea. The sequence continues at coordinate 1,146 of JABDRH010000623.1, forward strand.
TGGGCCACAAGCTGCTTGAGCCGTGTGTGTTTAAGCTGCACATCGTAGTAATCATTCAGATTGTCCAGCCCGATGACCGTTCGCCCTTCTGCCAGCAGCCGTCGGGACAAGTGAAAACCGATAAACCCCGCTGCGCCGGTCACCAAGACGGTATTGTAGTCAAGTTGCATAAAGTCTTCCTTTCTGTTTTCAACCCTTAGCCTTGTCAGTCACAACAGGTCTCCCAATCCCGAAGTACGCAAATCCCAATCCGGCGAGGTAGGTTGCCGAAAACAGGTTGCGGCCGTCGAAAATGAGCGGGGCGGTGAGGGTCGTCTTGACCTTGTTGAAATCGGGATTGCGAAACTGGTTCCAATCGGTGATTACCGCCAAAGCGTCGGCCCCTTGAAGCGCTTCGTACTGCTCTTCACAGATTTCCACCAAATCATTGCCAGCCAGATGCGCCCGGGCATTCCGGCCCGCTTCCGGATCATAGGCGCGAATGCGCATGCCCGCATCGGTCAGCAGCTTGATGGTATCCAATGCGGCCGATTCGCGGATATCATCGGTATTGGCCTTGAAGGCGATGCCCCACAACGCCAGGGTCTTGCCGTTCACCCCGCCCTGGGGTGTAAAATAGGCGTTGATCTTTCGGGCCAGGATCCCTTTCTGGTGGTCGTTGACCTGATCCACGGCGCTCACCAGGGCCGCCTTGTAGCCGTATTCGCCCGCCGTGTTGATCAATGCCCTGACATCCTTGGGAAAGCAGGAACCACCGTATCCCAGGCCGGGGTAAATGAAATGATAGCCGATACGCCGGTCCGACCCGATGCCCATGCGCACTTCCTTGACGTCGGCCCCCACCCGCTCGCAGATGTTGGCCACTTCGTTCATGAAGGAAATCTTGGTGGCCAGCATGCAGTTGGCGGCATACTTGGTCATCTCGGCGCTGCGAATGCCCATGACGATCATCTTGTCCCGGGAACGCGCAAAAGGCGCATAGAGCGTCTCGAGCAACTTGGCCGTGCGCACATTGTCCGTGCCCACGATGACCCGGTCCGGCTTGAGAAAATCGTTGACCGCATCTCCTTCTTTCAAGAATTCGGGATTGGACACCACGTCGAATTCAAAAGAGAGACCGCGCTGTTCGAGCTGCTTTTCGATAATCCGGCGCACCCGGTCGGCCGTGCCCACCGGCACGGTGGACTTGTTAATGATGATCTTGTAATCGGTCATAACGGCGCCCACCTGCTGGGCCACCTGGTCCACGTAACTCAAATCGCACGACCCGTCCGGCTGCGACGGCGTCCCCACGCAGTTGAAAATAAACAAGGCGTTTTCCATGCCGTCGGCCAGGCTGGTGCCAAACTTCAACCGCCCTTCCAGGCAATTGCGCCTGACCAACGGCTCCAGGCCGGGTTCATAAATGGGAATCTTGCCTGCATTGAGCCGATCGATAATCTCCGGATTGACATCGATGCAGTGCACATCATTTCCCATTTCCGCCAGGCAAGCCGCCGCCACCAATCCCACATAGCCCGTACCGACAACGCATATGTTCATGGACGCTCCTTCAATAGTTCGACAAATAATCGATATCTATATTATTTTTGATATACGTCACGATTTATACCATAAATGCGAAAAAAAAACCCGAACCAAACGGTTTGCAGTTCGATTCGGGCGTAAGGGGTTGCGTAAAATACGGATTTTTTACGAGAACCCTTAGGTTCCGCGTATAAATTTATTGACGAATCTTCTTCGTCTTCGTGTTCTATTCCATCCGATTCATCACCAACCCGAGCACCTTCTCCTGGGGAAGCCGGGCCAATGCTTTCTGAATCTCAGGCATCGGCGTTTTTCCGGCCTCGACCACCACCAGGATCGCATCCACCAACGGCGCGAACGAAAAAGCGTCGGCGCTGCGACTCAGTGACGGGACATCGAAGAACAGATAGCGATCCGCATAGCGGCTCTTCATCTCCTGGAGCAACGCCCGCATGCGTGGCGAAGTCAGCAGCTCGGCGCTCTCCTTTACCGTACGACCACCTGAAATAATGGTCAATTTCTCGATTTTGGGCCAGACAATAATATCTTCCATGGGCACATTTTCCAGCAAATGCGCCACCAGCCCCACCTCCTGCTCATAGCCCAGGTATTTATGAATGGACTGCTTTTGCAGATCGGCATCCACGAGGATCACGGTCTTTACGTACTCCCGGGCGAACATGGCGGCCAGGTTGATGGCCGTCAGGGTCTTTCCTTCGCCGGGCCGCACGCTGGTGACCATCAGCGTGTTCCACCCCTTATCCTCCATTTGCTGGCTGATCTGAGTGCGCAGCAGTTTGAAGTGCTCGATCTCCTCGACATCAGCCAGCAAGCCAAGACAACGATTCGCCTCAACAACGCGCATGTCCAAACTCACAATTCTCGACTTGGCATAGTTGGGCGACACCCAACCCGCTCTGGAAACATTCACGCTGCGGTTGCCGCTATCACTGTCCGCTTTCTCAACGGGAGCCGCGTTGTCTTGATCGCCTTGTGACTTTTTAAATGCCTTGAGGACTTCGACCATGGGATTTCCTTCTTTGCCGCGATTATTGTGCTCTAGAAGCCTAGTTTCCGGTCCACTTTCGCCCAAAAGACATACAAATCCATTATCCACATGTGAAAGGCCAAAATGGCGCCGATGGATAGCAACGCAAGCGCCGCAGCACCCAAAATTCGCCGCTGCCGGGCAAGCTTGCGCTCTTCATCCAGCAAAATCACCGGCACCTCGCCCAACACCGGAAAACCGGCTGAAGCAGAGAGTTTTTCGCTGCTATAGGCCGCTGCATCGGAAAACTCCCTCAAGGCCGCCCATCCTACACCAGCACCGATGCCCAAAACAAGCCCTATGAGGCCGATGGCCATCCGGTTGGGTTTAAACGGTCTTTCAGGCAACTGGGGTGGATCGATCAGGGTGAAACGCTCCCCCTTTTGCTCTTTTTCGAGCCCATGAGCCACCTTGGCTTCCATCAACTTTTGCATCAGCTCATTGAACTTGCCTTTCAGGTTTCCCTGTTCGGATATGAGCACACTATATTCACGCTCCACTCGCGGAGTGTTTTGAATCCGGGCTTCATAGCGATCGCGTCTGTTTCGCAGCTCCGCCAACTGATTTTTCGTTGATGCAATTTCCGATTTCAAACCGGCCAATTGGGAGGACATTGTGATGTAGGGGGGATTATCGGGCTCTTCCGGGTTGCTATCCGTACCGGTGCCGGCCGTGGCAATCTTCTCTTTCAAGGATTTTATCGCCGCGGTCGTTCGGATTACATCCGGATGCGCATCCGACAGCATGGCTTTCATGGTCGCCAGTTCGGTCTGAAAGGCTTGCAGATGACTACGGTCCGAATTTTCCTGGAAGGGTGAAACACTGGCCAGCTGCGTTTGCAGATATCCCTCCTGGGTTTGCAATTGACTGAGCCGCTCCTGGGTCATTTCAATACTGCGCTCCGTGTTTCCCAGTTGCTGCATATTGAGCTGCAGCAGTTCGGGCAGCTCGTTCATATGCTTTTCTTTAAAATCAGCCAGTTTTCGTTCCACCTGGGCCAATTCCGCCTGGACCCGGTGCATTTCATCCTCGAAAAACCGGGACGTCTCGGCGGTCTGTCGCTCGCGCACTTTCAGGTTTTCTTCGAGAAAAAGGGAGACCAGCACATTGACCACTTTCTGAATGGTCGCAGGACTGTCCTTGCCCTGGTAGGAGAGGGAAAAGGCAATGGTGGCCGTGGTTGGGCGGCCGGTGCGCCGATCCACGACATCGGCGCTGATTTGATTCAGCTTGACATCTGAACGCATCCGCCCGATGACTTGCTCGTTGGTTTTCTTTTCACGCATTTGCCTGTAAAGACCAAAACGTTCGATGATTTCCATCAGGCGGGAGGTGCTCATGATGCGCTGGTTGATTTGCTGCAAGCGCTGTTCGGCAAAACTGGTCACCGTGGCGGCTACCAGTTCGGGAGGAATTTCCTGCTCCTCAATTAAAATGGTGGCCGAGGAACGGTAAACCGGCGGCAAAAAAACAGCAACAGTGACCGCCAAACAGGCAACCAGCACAAGCGGCACCACGAAGCTCCATTTGCGCCGCTTGGCAATCTGTATATACTCTTTTAAGTTTACGGGAGCAGGCTGGTCCGGATAGAACTCCTGCCCACGTTGCACCATCGGCCACTTCTCTTTGGGTTCATCCATTATTCATCGCCCCACATATTTGTCTGCTTAAAGTTTTGCCCATCACCAAAAGCTATTCCAGTACAGGAAGATTCCATTCAAAGGCCAATGAAATTGCATTTCGATAGCGTTTGATAGTGCGTTCGCGGTCATTGATTTCAGTGTGATCCAACCGAAAGCTGAGATCCCAATACCGGTTCAGGGTATATCGAAGCGCACCGGCAAAGCCGAGCGTCAACTCGTCTATATCGATGGTCGCCCCTGTCCGGTCGGTACGATTCAAACGGGCCGTCACAGTCCCACTGAGTCGCCATGCCGGATACGGCCGCCAACCGCCGCTGAACTGCAAACTGGTCCTTTCAGTCAAGCCATTCCGCCCGGAGGCCGGCACAAGATCGTGATTCAAATGCATCCCGGCATTGGCGGACCCACCGGTGTACACCAGATCCAAACTGCCCACAAATCCCCAGGGGTCATCTTCCTGTCTACCGACTTCTTGGAAAAATAAATTACCAAATCTAAATTCATTTTTGTAATGGGTGTTTCGCACACCCAGGAACAAATTAAGCTTTAATGCTTCAGTCCACTGACGATCCAATCCCAGGGAAAGGGAGTACGTGTCGATAAAGCGCTTAATGCCAATGGACTCAATGGCGAAACCCGAGCCGGCATCCATCTGCCGATTGCGGTATTCATATGTGCTGAAACGCACGCGCACGCTGCCGGTGGTCCGGCGAAACCAGGCGTCCAGATTGTGAAACAGGCTCAATTGAAAGTCATGCCCAACCAGATCGAGAATATCCGGGTCGTCATATTCCTCCGAATTTAGGCTGTAGTATGCGGCCAGGCTGTTCAGTTCAGATAGCACATATTGCCCTGAAACAGTATAGTCTTGCCTCCGCCTGTGATCGTCCCGGGTAAGCAACCCGCTTTCTTCCAGCATTCGATCTATCCGCTGATCATCGGTATAGTTCACATCGAAATTGAAGTTCAATCGCTCATTGCATTGGCGACGCCAGTAGGCTTTGAATTGGTAATCCGTGTTGTCCTCGGATGATATTTCCTTGTAAGCATAGTGGGTAATAAAGGCAGACAGCCCAAGGGATGTGCGTTCTGCCGTGTAGCCGCCGAATAGCCTGGGATAAAGAATCAACAAAAAGTCTTCTTGAGGATTCTTCTGTTCAAAGAACACATTGTCATTGTGACGTGTTTGCACATTCCCGCTAAACGACATATGAAATAAGGATGCAGCCGCCGGTGAATGCAGCGGGCAGGCAACGATGACCAACAGCGAAAATGCTGCTATGACGGATAGGTTCCGGAAATTGATCGTGCTGTTCAATTGGCTTTCAAGTATCTCGCTGCATTGTGAAATGCGCGCGAAAGCAGCTCGTTATGAGGCAGGCGGTTTTCACCGGACAACAATGACATCTCCGCGTTGGAGCCGGATATTTTGCGTCAACTTTTCTCCTTTGGACACCTCTTCATAATTAAAGTCGTATATTTGCGTGCCTTCGTCGGTCTCCCTGAAGATTTTAATATGCCTGGACTTGGCGAACGGATTCAGCCCGCCCGCCAGGGCCAGCGCTTGCAACACATTCAGGTTGTTGGGAAGGTCGAACCGTCCGGGCCGGTTCACTTTGCCGATAATGTATACGGCCTGACTGATGGTTTGCAGCACCTGCACGGAAATGGTCGGATCAGGGACATACTTGTCCAATCGATCTTCCACCACCTCAACCAGCGCCTCGACGGTCAACCCGTTCACCGAAATCCGCCCGATCAAGGGAAAGCTTATCGTCCCGTCCGGCAAGACCATGACATCGCGGTTCAGCGCCTCGTCCTTCCACACCGAAATGTGGAGCACATCGCCGATACCGACGCGATAATCCGGCATCACCGTTTCAACCGCCACATTCCGCGGCATTTGATCGGTCGTCATCGTCGTCCCGGGCTCAACGGTGGTCTGACGGCTTGAACCACCACAGGCAATTGCGCTGAACGCAATAAAACACGTAAAGAAAAAGATCGTCTGTTTGATCACAACCGCACCCTTCCAGTATCGTCAATTTACGACATCGTGTCCCAGGCCTTCTGAGCGTCGTCCCGCTCAGGAAAATCTTCACCGGCAAGCGCTTTTCTGAGCATTCCCCTGGCCTCGCTGGTCCGATTGGCCTTCATCAGCGCCATTGCCAAATGGTAATTGATGATCTCCGAATCCGGGGCACGTTCGAGCGCTTTTTCCAACTCGGCAATGGCAAGATCGGTCTCGCCGCGCTGGTAGTAGACCCAGCCGAGCGTATCGATTACATCCGGCCTTTCCGGCTGCAGTTTGATAGCCCTCAACGCCATGGCCAGGGCCTGGTCCATGCGGCCTTGCCCATCGCCATTGTCGATCAGCAGATAGGCCAAATTGTTGGCGGCCGGCCATAAATCAGGATGCCGATCCAAGGCTTTTTCATACACGTCGATCGCCTTTTCCAACTGCCCGCCCTTGTGATAAAGATGCCCCAGGGTCATATACGCCGCCTTGTTCCGCGGGTTTTGGCGCAACGCTTCATTCATGCGCGCGATGGCCTCATCAGCCTTTCCCTGAGCCAGGTAAGCCCTTGCCAGATTGTTGTGGGGCACCTGCCATTCCGGCCGGTTGTCGACAGCCTTTTTAAAGACAAGGATCGCTTCATCGTATCTTTTCTGTACCAGGTAGATCTCTCCCAAAAGATTGTTGGCGATCGGTTCCTGATCATTGGCGGCAAGGCGTGCCTCAAGTATTTCCATGGCCTTGGCGGTTTTGCCGCCCGCCAGGTACGATTTGACCAACTCCGTTAATATCTGGGGTGTTTCGGGCACATTGCGATATCCTTGCTCAAGAATCGCCACGGCCGATGGGTTTTTTTCCTGAGCCCTGTAAATCGCGGCCAGCTTTAAATAGCCCGCCGGCACCTTCGGTTGCGCCTTGATCATCTGCGTGTAGATGTCAATGGCTTCGCCCTCCTTCTTTTGGGCGAACAGAAAGTCTGCCAGGTCGGCGACAGCACGCAGATCCCGAGGATTTTTTTCCACGATCTTGCGCAACGCTTTCTCCGCGCTGTCGAAATCTTTCTCCGCGCTGTATATCCGCGCCATCGCGTTACGCAATTGGCTGTTGTCCGGATTGACGGAAAGCCCGTTGTCCAGGGCGTTTACGGCCAACTGTTTTTCCATATTCAGCAAGTGGGCTTGGGCCAGATGCAGATGACCACCGATAAAATCGGGCTTTTCGGCCACCACTGTGCGAAAGGCCGATACGGCGTTGACACCGTCTCTTTCCCGCAAGTAAATCTGTCCGGCAGTGAACTGAGCGTCAACATCTTTTCCATTGACAGCGATAACTTCTCCAACCAAGACTTTCGCCTCCTCGATATCGCCTCTTGCCAAATCGATGCGCGCCAATTCATTCTTCACCCGTAGCAAATCCGGATCGGCATCATCCTTGGTCAGATCGATGGCGCCCAACAGCGTCGCCTTGGCCTGATCGTACCCGCGGACGGCCCTCTGGATACCCGCCAGGGCCAACCGCAGCTTCAAATTCTTTGGATCCTGTTCAATTCCGGTAGTAATAATCGAAAGCGCCCTGTCTTCTTCTCCCAGATTCGTATAAAATTCCGCAACCGGTATGCGAACCATCGCAGGCTCATCCGCCCCTGCGATCAATTTCTCGAGCAGTGCATGGGCATCGTCTTTTTGACCGGCATCCCAATACAACGAGGCCAGCATGAATTTGTAAGCTTTTTTCTCCGGCTCGATTTGTATCACCTTTTTGACCTGGGCAATTGCTTCATCATAGGCCTTGGATTGGATCAGCCGTCTTGTCAGCATGCCCCGCAAGTTAATACTATCCGGATTGGCGGAAATGCCCTCACGCAGGATCTGCCGTCCCCCCTCTTCGTCCCCTTCGGATAGCTGAATCGCCGCCAACCATAGAAAAAGTTGGGGGTCCGCGTATCCCTCGGACTTTAACTTTCGGAGCTGTTGCAGCGCCGCATCGCGCTTTTCTTCCACCACCAGCACGCCGGCCTCGAGCAGTCGCGCCCGTTCATGCCGGGGTTGCTTTTCAAGGATGTAGGCGAATTCGCTTCGCGCTTTGTCCAACTGCCGTACCGCAAGATACAGATGGCCCGCCTCGGCCCGCGCTTCCAATT
>JABDRH010000625.1 GCA_013041835.1 Desulfatitalea sp.
GGACCAAGGCAGGAACGGCGGCAGTGTCGTGCGCCCAGGCGATCAAGGGTTGCGGCGTGGCGGTCGACTTTCCCATGGAACAGATTAACACTTTGAAAGAGAAGCTATTTGCACCGCTTGAACGCAAACGCGGGCTTTCCCACCAAGAAATGATTCGCGAGATCCAGGATGCCATTGCGCCGGTCGATTACAGCGTCATCAAAACCGAATCCCGAATGAAAGAGGCGCTGGGAAAAATACTTTCAATACAAAAGAAAATAGACCGTCTGAAGGCTGACGACTTTCATGAACTGACCCGGTGCATCGATGCGCAAAGCATGGTGTTGGGGGCCGAATTGTTCTACCGGGCGTCTCTCTTGAGAACCGAATCGAGAGGGTTTCATCTCCGGGAAGACTATCCTGACACGGATGACGCAAACTGGTTGAAATGGATTACCCTCAAGCAGGTTGACGGCCGGATGATGCTGGACACGGAAGATATTCCGATGCATTTGTACATGTATCAGCCGGAATAAAAGAGATAACCCCAGTGTTGCATAAAAAAAGATGGCTTACAACTCAACTCGACCTTGCGCTCACCGCTTGTTAAATCCTCGGAGTAATGTCCTGAATCTGTAATTTCAATACCCGCAACTGTTCATCTACTTTAGGCCATCTTTCTCTATGCAACATTGGGGGGAGCTACTTCCATCCTGGCAGGTTGAGGTGGCTTAAACGGCATTGTTTTCGTACGGGTGTACTTTTAAAGCCTTCCAGAACCTATCGCGGCCTCCGTCGGGAAGCCGCGATAACTTCAATCTGGATTGTCGTTTTCAAATGCCCGGTAAAAATCGCCACAAACCGGAGTGAACGTCCAGGCGCGGCGTGCAGGATGCTTGGCGCCGGCTAAAAAACAACGGTAAGCTTGGCCGCGCCGTAGTAAAACCGGCTGCCGGGATCTTCATCGCCTTTAGGATTGTCGGCTCTAAAAACGAGAGCCGTTCCGTCGACGGCGTGCCCTTCGATTTTGAAAATCCAATTGTCGTTGATGTCGAAGCGAAAGGTCAGCGCAAGATCTTTTTCCCAGGCATCGTGGTAGTACTGCTCCTGCGACACATTGTCGCCATCTTTGTCATCCGAATCCGGATAGAACTCCGAATAGTAGGCGCCCAACGTAAACCAATCGACAAAGCGGTATGCGGCCGACACGTAATAGCTTTCCTGTTTTACGGTCCTGGTAAACTGAAAGAAAGGAAACTGAACGGAGGTGTCGCCACTATCAGAAAAAAAGTATTCAGCCGTCAGGACCAGGTTGTTCCATGTGTATTCGACTGAAAATATTTGAGACATTGGGGAGGATGCCATGCTTCCGATTGAAGAACCCAAAGAAATGGGTATTTCAAGATTCCCTACCTTGGAAAAGGAGTATCCGAATAACAGGCCAACTATCGGCGGCTCCCATCGCAGGGCGCCGGCGTATATTTTATTGTTCACTACCGTACCGGCAATACTTGCCCCCATCGGGTTCAGGAAGACTTCCATGTATTTGCCAATGCCGCTATCCAAATCCACGTTCATGGCGCCGGCGAGCAATTGGTACTCGAGGTTGCCGGCAACGCTCAAATCCACATTGCCATAGACGCCCGCGCCGTTGACCGCGATGATGAGGTCCCGCAAAAGGTCGGTGTAGATCCCCTGGGGCAGGACGATGCTGGTGCGAAGCATGTCCATGTCGCGGGATTCATTGTACAGGCCGAATGGCAGTTTGATGCGGCCGGCCCGCAAGCCCAGCCAATCTTTATAGCGATAGTCTGCATAGGCCCAGTCCAGTGTGATTTTATTGTTGGAGGCATCGCCCAGGTCGCGCGAAAACAGTTGCAACCCGAGATGTAGCTTATCGTTCAATTGCTTGCTGAAGCAGATGCCTGCTTCGTTGTATTCGAAACTGCCGCTTTTGGTGTCGCTGGCAAGGTAGTTGTAAGTATCGGAATAAAGGAACCCCTGGGAGATGAAGCCGTTGATGTTCACATCCCCCATGTTGTCGGCCGCGACAGGGCAAGCCCAAACCGTCATTGACAATATGCTTAGCATCAAAATGTATTTTTTCATGGTATTGCTCCTCCGCTATTGCACGGTGATAATTTTAACATTGGCGATCTTGGTATCGGCGCTGATATAGCCGATGGCGCCGGGTGTATTGGCCACAAAATTGACTATGGCTTGGTCCGAATCAAAGGCCCTGGGGGGTATGCCTTTGCCGGCGAACACCTGTTTTTGCCAAAATCTATCGAATTGGGCGTCGGTTTTACCCAAATACTTTTTAAGGAATCGGTCATGGGTCGGCGATTTTTTGAGTACCACAAATACGATTTTACTGCCGTCGTCCCAGGTCGTTTTTTTGCCCCGGTAGATGTTGCGCACATCCTTTTTACGCAACGCAACAGCGGACACCGACGGATTGGTGATCACCACCACATCTTCGGCTGATGCCAGTGCAGGGAGCAACGCCAAGAAAACAATTACCCAAATCAATTTTTTGATTCTCATCTCATTTCTTCTCCTTTTAGATGAAACGGTTGAAAGTATCGGCTGCAATTGGGCCACAAGGTGATGCTAATTTCCTGAATTGGCAAAAAACATAGCATATGGTCGGTCTTTATCATCGTTTCGGCCAACGGTTCGTCGATGCGCGGCGGCGAGACGGTCTGCCGGGCGGATCAATGGTGCCATGCACTCACCTAAGATATGTCCTTCGACTTGCTTGTAAGGAGTACTTCAGCGCAAGTGAAGCCATCTTTGCGTCTTTTAAACATTTTCGATCAGCCTTTAAGGATTCAGGCAAAATACGATTACACTATCTTTCTACCCATTATGCCTGTCCACGGCCTTACATCCACCGGCACATATCTTTACATATGCACCGACGGATGCGGTTTTTAGACGAACCTAAATCCGGCGTAGGTTATTTTTTTGCCAGCACCCTAAGAATTGCCAGTTTTCATTTGTTAAGTTGATGCGGGATTGGCCACCGCAAGCCTTGCGGCCAAATTATAGAGGAATATTAATTAGGCTGTGTTTGGCTTTGTCGGTGCCACGGTTTGTATCCATAAGATCCATATATCAATATGTTACCAATCCACTCCAAATCACTTGTGACTCTCATGCATCAGTCGATATGTCAAAAATACAATGGTATGTCAATGCCTAATTAAGGCGATCTGATAAATCCTGGGACATCATTAACCATCGGATTGCCCAATGAAATGGGCTCCGGGGGTATCGCCGAGGCCCATGTGATGGATTCATGCGTCCGCACAATACACAGTTACAAAAACTTGACAAAAACATTTTGGTATAATATATCGGCCTTCTCAAAACAGGTGCTCGAACTCAATCAAGCAGATTCGGGGGTAAATTAGTATTTCTCGGAGATGTTATGCCAAAACGATCATGATGGAAAAGATGGCGATTCAGGAATACTTCACCCGCGACCTGTTAATATTGCTCAGAGCAGACGATCCGTATCAATCGAATGCATCTTTTTTTTTAACCCTATTGCAAGGTAAAATATCATTGCAGCCAATAATACTGGTCAGCGCAAAAAACAATAATAAAAGGAAAACGCCATGAACGTTTACATTATAGGCGTCGGAATGACGCGGTTTGGGAAATTTCCGGAGCTGAGCGTAAAAGATTTGACCCGTCAGGCAGTGACGGCCGCGCTTGAAGATGCGAATTGTGATCAAAAGCATATCGAAGCCGCGTTTTTTGCCAACACGACGCAAGGTTACCTTGAAGGGCAAAACTTTATTCCCGGTCCCATCGCTCTGAGAGCGATGGGTTTTGAACACATTCCGATGGTCACCCTTGAAAATGCATGCGCATCAGGGTCGGCTACAGTATGGAATGCCATCAATTTTATCCGCTCGGGCGCCGGTGATGTGGCATTGTGTGTCGGTGCGGAAAAGATGAATGTGCCGGACAAGGTTAGAGCACTGAAAATATTCGATTCCGGTTGGGAATTGGCCACGGCGGACGAAAATTTCAAGACCATCATGCGCCTGGGCGAAGGTGTCGACATACCTGAAGGATCGACGTCAAAAGATCCTTACAGCCGATTCATGGATATATATGGCGCTTGGGGGCGGCAAAAGATTAAAAGGGACGGGCTGACGCAACGGCATTATGCCATGGTGTCGGCCAAGAATCATATGCATTCGGTCCACAATGAACGGGCGTATTTCAGGAAACCGTTCACGGTGGAGCAGGTGCTGTCCGCCAAACCGATCGTTTTTCCATTGACGATACCGATGTGCGCACCCCTTACGGACGGGGGCGCGGCGGCTGTCATCTGCAATGAAAACGCGCTTGGAAAATTGGGATTCAGTCGCAAGCGGGCGATAAAAATATTGGCTTCGCTGATGGTGACGGGCAGCAATCATGATCTTGAAGATGACGAGAAAGCCCCGATGTATATTGCTTCACAAAAGGCTTACAACATCGCCGGTGTCGGACCGGAAGAGATGTCCGTGGCCGAGGTGCATGATGCCACCGCCATCGGGGAAACCAAGGAGATCGAATTTCTGCGATTCTGCGACTTGGGCGGAGCAGGGGAGATGATTGAACGCGGCGACACATCGATCGGAGGGCGAATCCCGGTCAATCCATCCGGTGGGTTGGAATGTAAGGGGCATCCGATCGGCGCGACCGGTATCGGCCAGTTGTTCGAATTGGTCTCCCAGCTTCGTGGGGAATGCGGGCAGAGACAGGTCGAAAACGCTCGCTTTGCCATCCAGGAAAACGGAGGCGGCCTGATTGGGGGCGATGAAGCGGTCGGCTGCATCAACATCCTTGGAAAGTGCGAATAAGAGAAGACTTTTTCAATACAAAGGGATGAAGAAGATTTCGAACCGCTGTGGTTCAATTTTTGCCTTAAAAGGTAAAAATCGACTAGAAGCGTTTTATTGGGAACAGGCGTGACGGTTTAAGGCGCCTTGATCACTTTCAACATCCAACATAATGCGGGCGGGAACATGGCAGATTCGGTGTTCCCAAGAAAGGAGAGCACGAATGAGCGCAAAAGAAGAGAAAAAAGGGGGACGGTTACCCATTGTTCGCACCGAAGCCGACATCCAGGCGTTATCTCATTTGAGCCCGGAGGAAAAGGCGTTGGCCGTGAAAAACATCAATATGGTCACGCCCACCGTGCCTTATCTCATGGTGGCCAATGACCCGGAACTGCTGTCGTTCGTGACGATGATGGAGTGGAATTGCGTCGCGCTTCATGATCCGGACTTTCAGGTGATCCCCTTCAGCCCCATGAACCTGATTACCCATGTCGTTGCAAGACACACCGGTTCCGAGTATCTTTTGGCGCTCATCACCGCGATGACGGTCGCCGGCATCACGGACGCCAAAAAAGAGAATATCTACTATACGAAGCTCTCCATGGTGGAGTTCCCGGACTCGGATTTGTGGACGGACGAACAGCGCATCACCATCAAGTTCACCAAAGGGGCCCTGGAACATAATATCTCCGACGAATTGTTTGAGCAGGCGCGCGAGTTATGGGGCGAGAAGCGGCTTCTCCGGCATCTGTTCTGGATATCCATCTCGAACATGTGGGGGATCATTCAGAGCGCCCTGGATATAAAGGTCACTTCCGATATGTTGCCGAGCGGCTATGCTTGGACCCCAGAGGCGATAGAAGCACTCCGAAAGAAGTTCTCAAAATCCAAAGAGGGTATCATGGCGTTGTGGGATTCTTGGTCTCCGAAGTGAGAAGCCTAAGATCGAAGTTTTTGATGCCCCGCATTGAATATACAATCGGGTAATGATTCGAAGGTCAAAAGAGTTGCCCATGATACTGTTGGTGGTTATCAGATAACCACGGAAGACTTTAAAAAGGAGAAAAATAATGTCAAAAATCAAGATGCCGAGTGCCAAGGATGTTGGGTTTTCCACGTTTGTACCCTTTCCGAAGTTTGAAGATTATTCGGAAAAATACAAGGATAACATTATCATGGAGCGCAGGGACGGCGTCATCATGTTGCGCATGCACACCCACAACAAGCCGATCGTATGGGAGGCGGTAATCCACCGATCCATTCATCAGGCGCTCAACGAAGTCAATCAGGACCCGGAAAACCATGTCATGATTCTGACCGCTACCGGCGACTGGTGGGTTGCCTACGGCCCGGCCGCGGACGCGAGCAACGTCCATAAGGAAGACAATCATGCGGTGCGCATGAGAGCGACGAAAGATATTTACATGGGAGACGGCATGCCGATTCAGGAAAATCTGATCGCCATGAAAATCCCCACCATCGGCGCGATTAACGGCTCCGGATATCATCATGAGATGGCGCTGCACTGCGACCTTACCATCTGCACCGAAGATACCGTCATGATGGATGTCCACCGTTGGATGGGCTTTACGTCCGGCGACGGAATGAGCTGTGCTTTCAAGGAGTTCATGGGCACCAAGCGCGCAAACTATGCAATGCTGATGGGCAATCCGATTACCGCGAAGCAGGCGCTGGAGTGGGGCATGGTCAACGAGGTCGTTCCGCGTGCCAATATTTATGATCGCGCGTGGGAATTGGGTAAAGAGCTAATGAGAGGCGGCAAGGAGGCATGGTTTTATCGTCGGTTGATGGTTGAAATCATGCGCAAACCGCTCAAAATGAGATTCGCCAATGATTTTTCCTCTGAATTCATCAATGAGATGCTGGGATATATGGTTGATGACAGGATCGGTCATCATGATGATGCCCTGGAAAAAATGTGGGAGAACTCGGGCAAGGAACTTCCCGACTGGTTCACCATCCCCGAGCACAAAGATTAACGATTTACGGCGCAGTCCGTAAGCGCCTGCTGAACATAAGCAATTTTCAGCAACAGTTCGTGTGTGCCGCCCGAGCAAGAGGCGGCACACACGGATAATGGAAATTCGGAAAGGTTTATTGTTATGGTTGCGAGTCGCGAAGTTCAGCTAAAATCGTTTCCAACGGGGAATATGACGGAGGAAAACTTCGAGCTCGCCACGGTGCAAGTGCCGTCTCCGGGTCAGGGCGAACTGATGGTCAAGAATCTGTGGCTGTCCATTGAAGCCGGGATGCGCGCCTTGCTGCATGAAGGAGATGCCCATTTTGGGTTTGGCAAGGGAAAACCCGTGCGTGGCTTTGCCGTCGGTCAGATCATCCAGTCACGGCATCCCCGGTTTCCCAAGGGCGGTTACATCACCGGTCTGTGCAATTGGCAGGAATATTATATTTCGAACGGCGAGGGAATGCAGATCATCGATCCGAACCTTGTTCCCGTTCACCATTATCTGACGGTGATGGGGGCCATGGCCGCCACGGCCTATTTCGGCCTGCTGGATGTGGGCAGGATCAAAGCCGGAGAAACCGTGGGGGTTTCGGCAGCCGCCGGATCTGTTGGATCGGTTGCGTGTCAGATCGCAAAGTTGACCGGTTGCCGGGTTGTTGGAACCGCGGGTTCCGATGAGAAGGTCGATTGGCTGATCAACGAACTCGGCATCGATGCGGCGATCAATTATAAGAAGGTGGACGACCTTCAAGAAGCAATGGGCGCGGCCTGCCCGGAAGGGATCGATGTTTACTTCGACAACGTCGCCGGAAAGTCCTTGGAGGCGGCGCTTGAAGTGATGAAACCGCGCGGACGCATACTTGCATGCGGTACGGTTCACGATTACGATGGCGGCGGACCGGCGGGACCGGCCAATTATTTGCAGATTACACAAAAGCGACTTTCCGTGCAGGGCTTTTCAGTCCTGGACTATATGGACCGCATGCCCGAATACCTTTCCCGGATGTCCGGGTGGATAACAGAGGGTAAGGTCCGCTCAAGGGAAACCGTCTACGAAGGCATCGAAAACGCTGTGGCGGCCTGGATCGGCCTGTTTCAGGGAAAAAACATCGGCAAAATGCTCGTAAAACTCGGCGATCCGGACAAGGTCGAATGAAAAGGGCGGCATGCGGCGGCGCTCGATACGATGTGCATGCCGGAAATGGAGAAAAGAAAATGAAATTGATGAATACGCATTTGTTTAAAGAGACGGCCGAGGGCATCGCGCTTGTCGGACAGAAATGCCGGACCTGCGGGAAGATCGCGTATCCTAAAAAACGCGTGTGCCCGGAGTGTTTCGGAGAGGATCTCGAAGAGAAGACCTTGAGCCGGACCGGTACGCTTCATACGTTCACGAACGTGGTTCTTGGCGCTCCGCACCTGAAACCGCCCTACATTACCGGATTTGTCGATCTTCCCGAGAAGATCCGGGTGCTTTCGGTTATTACCGGCTGTGATGCCGACAAAGACGAGCCGAGAGTGGATATGCCTGTGGAGATCGTTCTCGACAAGCTGATGCAGGACGAAAATGGTGAGGACCTGTACTGTTACAAGTTCAAGCCTTTGCGAAAAGAAGGATGAATACCATGAATTTAAGAGACGTTGTTATCGTCGGAATTGGGGAGACCAAGTTCGGCAAGCATATGGAGCGGACGATTACGGATATCGGCGCGGAGGCCTGCATCGATGCGATAAAAGATGCCGGTGTCAGCCACAAGAAGGTGCAGTTCGTGACCGGCGCATACTCGTGCCAGTGGAACGGGCCCCTGGGGCAGTACTTTACCTTGCCCCAAATCATTCTCAGGGAAATCGGTATTACAAAGGTACCGATGTTCAGGGTGGAGTGTGGTTGCGCCACCGGTTCAGTGGCCTTTAGAGACGTCTGGTATCGTGTTGCATCGGGCGAATACGATATTGGCCTGGCTTTTGGCATTGAGAAGATGAACGTGGCGGATTCCAAGAGCATCCTTGGACTGATTTCCGATCATGTTCCGGAGCGGGATGCTGACATGGGGCTGACCGGCCCGACCATCTACGCGATGATGGCCAACCGGATGATGGCCCAATACGGAGTGACCAAGGAACAACTGGCCCAGGTGGTTGTCAAGAATCGACGGTTTGGAACGAAAAACCCCATGGCGCAATTCCCGATTCCAGTGACGGTGGAAGAGGTGCTCAATGCCCGCATGATCGCCGATCCGTTGACCCTTTTCATGTGTTGCGGCAGGGGCGACGGGGCCGCCGCCGCCGTCCTGATGGATGCGAAAACGGCGAAGCAGTATACGACGAACCCCGTCCATATCGCGGCCAATGTATTGACCTCCGGAACCTATTCCGACGAACTGCCCTTTGTCACTTTTGACGGAGATGTCAGGGCGGCGGCGCAAGCCTATGAGATGGCGGGAGTCGGGCCAGAAGATCTCGACGTGGCCGAGATCCATGACAGTTTTGCGCCGGCCGAAATCAAGCATTATGAAGATTTGGGGTTCTGCGGGAGAGGCGAAGGCGGGCGTTTCGTCGAAGAAGGGCATTCGGACATGGGCGGCAAAATTGTCGTCAACACCAGCGGGGGACTCCTTTCCAAGGGGCACATCATCGGTGCGACCGGCATCTCCCAGATCTATGAACTGGTACGGCAGTTGAGAGGCATCTCCGGCGAGAGCCAGGTCGAGGGCGCGAAGGTTGCCCTGCAACATAACTCGGGTGGGTATGTGCACACGGAATTTACTTCATGCGCCATTAATATCCTGAAAAAATAAGATTGAGAAAGGAATACACCGATGGCATTTGAGAGAAAGTACTGGAACATGGAAGCGGAAATGCTTCTTAACACGCCGCAGGTGAGGGAAGTCCAGTTTGCGAAGTTAAAGAAATTGATGGAGCGCCTCTACAACACCAAGCCGTTCTGGAAAGAGCGCATGGACAAGGCCGGCGCGACGCCCGAGAAGATCAAAAGCCTTGATGACTTCAGCCGATCGATGCCCATCATGGACAAAGCACAGCGCCGTCAGTTGATATTGGACTGCGGCGGCGATACCATCAAAATGGCGGACATGACCATGGCGGTGCCCATAGACCAGGTCACCCTCATGGCGGCCACTTCGGGAACAACCGGAGATCCCACGCCATATCCCAATACCAGGAACGACATTGCGTTATACCAGGAGCTGTTTGCCCGAATCGCCTGGCGGATGGGGGTTCGTCCCGGCAACCGGATCGCCCATGCTTTCGGGTTGAGTATGTGGTTGGCCGGCGTTCCGTATGTACACTACATGCAAGGGGTAGGGGCTTGCGTGCTTCCCGTCGGCGCCGAAGGCGGCACGGAGCGGCTGTTGCAGTTTATCAAGCAGTTAAAGGCGGATATGCTTGTGGGAACCCCCTCCCTGGTTGAACATCTAATTGAAAAGGCGCCGAAGCTCTTTGGAG